>JALWEG010000020.1:32282-40026 GCA_027014155.1 Aquificaceae bacterium | reverse complement strand
GTATAAAACGTGAGAGCCTCCGACCTTACCTTCTTCACCAACGAGCCGAACAGGACCCTCGCCGACAGATTTAAGGCGATACTGAAAGCCGGAACCCAATACCTTGATATACTCGTCGGCTTCTTCAGACTTTCCGGCTTTTATCTGATTCACGATGCTCTTGATGAGGTTGAGAAGACCAGGGTTATAGTAGGGATTAGCACGGACAAAAAAACGTACGAAGCTTGGGAACAAGCTCAAAAGAGCTTAAACCTATCCTCCGCAGAGGCTATAAAGGACTTCAAAAGCTCAGCAATGGCAGATGTGGAAGAGGCTGAGGAAAGGGCGGAGGTTGAGGAAGGGATACTCAGGTTCATGGAACTTGTTAAGTCAGGAAAGCTTGAAATCAGGGTGTATCCAAAGCACCCCATACACGCGAAGGTTTACATTATCAGAAAGAACCCGGAGAAATCAGAGGACTTTGGCAAGGTTATAACAGGCTCCTCCAACTTCACCTACTCGGGTCTGGTTGACAACCTTGAGTTCAATGTGGAATTAAAGAATAGAGCGGACGTTGAGTATGCCCTTGAAAAATTTGAGCAGCTATGGAAGGAATCAATCCCACTCAATAAAGATTTCGTTGAGGAAATCAAAAATAATACATGGGTCAACGACAATCTCACTCCTTATGAACTCTACCTCAAGTTCCTCTACGAATACCTCAAGGATAAAATCAATCTTGATATAAAAGAGCTATCCGAGGGCGACTATCCGGAGGGATTTATTCCGCTGGAGTATCAAAAAGAGGCTGTAATTGATGCAAAGAACAAGATTGAACAGTTTGGTGGTGTGTTCTTAGCGGACGTAGTCGGTCTTGGGAAGACTTACATTTCCGCTCTGCTCGCAAGGGAGCTGGGAGGTAGAAGCCTTATAGTTGCTCCTCCTCACTTGGTTGATTACTGGGACGAAGTTTTCAAAGATTTCGGACTTGTAGCGGACGTGGTATCACTCGGTAAACTTGAGGATATTAAGGACAAAAACCACACAAAGTATAAAAACCTATTTGTAGATGAAGCCCACAGGTTCAGGAACGAAGAGACAAAAAGTCACGGCCTTCTACGCCAATTGGCACAGGGAAAAAGAGTTATCCTTATATCAGCCACACCATACAATAACAAACCGAAGGATATAGCCAACCTGTTATATCTATTTCAAAAGAAAAATAACAGCACCATACCCATGGTTAAAAGCTTAGAATACTTTTTCAATAGCCTTGAAAATAGGTTAAAAGCTGTTGATAAAATCTCAGACAGGAGTAGGTATTTATCTGAAGTTAAAAACGTCTCGAAACTCATGAGGGAAAGGGTTCTCAGGTATGTTATGGTAAGGAGGACAAGAAGAGAGGTAATTGAGTACTTTAAGGAAGATTTAAAGAAGAGAGGCGTAAAGTTCCCTCAGGTGAAAGAACCAGAAAAGATCTACTACCTATTTGACGAAAAGCTTGACCGGCTTTTTAATGAAACCCTCAAGTTTATAAGAGATTTCGGCTACGTTAGATACTTCCCATTAGCCTTCCTTAGGGAGACTTTAGACCGCAACAATCCACTCATTACAAGCCAAGTAAACCTCAAAGGATTTATGAAAACAAGACTCCTCAAGAGGTTAGAGAGCAGTCCGTCTGCTTTTAAAAAGTCTCTCCAAAACTTCATAACCTCTTACGAGAACTTTATAAACATGGTAGATAGAGGAACTGTGTACATATCTAAGCAGGTTGATGTCTATGATTACATAGAGAACGACAGAGAAGAGGAGCTTTTAGAGCTTATAGAAAGTGGAGAAAAGGAAGTTCACGTTTACAAAAGTGAAGATTTCAAGCCTGAATTCAGAGATGCGCTTCAGAGAGACCTTGAATACCTGAGAGAACTTTACTCCAAATGGCGGGAGGTTAATCAAGACCCAAAACTTGATAGGCTTTTGGAGCTTTTATCAGGACTGAAGGACAGGAAAGTTATCCTCTTTACCGAATTCATAGACACAGCGGAGTATCTTAAAGAAAACCTAAAAGACCTTTATGGAGACAGGCTCCTCGTTTACTCAAGCAAAAGCGGTAAAAGGGACAGGGAGAAGATAGAGAGGAATTTCAATCCGAATCATCCAAAGAGGGAAGACACCTTAGACCTTCTCATAACTACAGACGCCCTTGCAGAAGGGATAAACCTTCATGCGAGCAACACGGTGATAAACTACGACATACCATGGAACCCTACAAAAGTTCTCCAGAGGGTAGGAAGGGTTAACAGGGTAGGAACCGAGCACGATAGCATATACATTTACAACTTCTTCCCGGCCTCTCAGATTGAGCGGAATATCGGTCTTGAGGCTTCTGCCCTTTCCAAGCTTCAGGCTTTCCACCACGCCCTCGGTGAAGACGCCAAGTATCTTGACCCGGAGGTTGAGGAGATAGATACCCACAAGCTCTTTTCGGTTATCAACTCTGCAAGGTTCTTAGGAGAAGACGAAGAAGAGGAAGAAACGGAGCTTAAATACCTAAAACTTCTGAGACATATAAGAGATAACGACCCAGAACTTTTCAACAGGATAAAGAGGCTCCCAAAGAAAGCAAAGACCGGCAAGTCGTCTGACAGGAAGGCACTTATAACGCTTTTCAGGAAGGGTGCTCTCAAGAAGGTATTTATATCGGATTCAGAAAAAACGGAAGAGATAGACTTCTTTGAGGCGGTTAAGCTTATTGAATCTGAACCGAAAGAAAAGAGAGTCTCACCAGGGGGTGATTTTTACAACTTCCTCAATAGAAATAAAGAAGGTCTTATGAAGGCGTTTATAGAAGATAAGTCTAAGAAGAAAATGAACACAAGAGGTCAGACTTATAAATTCATAGATAATTTGAAAGGCATTTTGAGCTACACGAATAACGAAGATAAAGAATTTATCAAAACCGTCCTTAAAAAAGCCCAGGAAGGCGTGTTCCCAGAAAAGACCCTTTTAAAAAAGCTGAACAGCAAGCTCAATAAATTGGGCAATAACATTTATAAAAAAGTGGAGCTTCTGCGCTGTGAAATACCTCAGGAATACCTAATGCCAGATTCACAGGAAGACACAGATGAGCAGATGGAAGTTATTCTTTCCGTTTACCTCAAGCCCGAATCTGTTGCGTTTGGCAAAAACGTCCAGAGCGAAACACAATAAAGCGCTTGAACTTCAATGCAGATAGCTTTAACCTTAAAACATGCGAAACACCCTGCAGATAAGAAAAAAGCTCCTTGAACAGCTCGGAGGACTGCCAGAACCTCGTGTCCAGAACGAAGAGTGGCTCTATCTCCTTGGAGAGGAGACAAGGAACTCCATTTCAATAGAAGGATATTTCGTATCAGAAAAAGAGCTTGAAGACGTCCTCCTAAAAGGCAGAACCGAGACAAGAGATGAGAAGGTAGCCTTTAACTACTTCAGAACCGCTCTCTTTCTCTACGGGCTCGCCTATGAGAACTACAAAACCGGGGAATTCACTTTCAACGAAGCACTCATAAGGCAGACGAACAAGGGAGTAACGGACGGACACGGAGACTACAGGAAGGGAGACATAGTAATAACTGGTGCAAAGATAAAGCCTCCTCCCGGTTTTTATGTAAAAGACTGGATAAAACTCTACATAGACTGGACTTTGGAGAACCTTGAAAATCTTGATATAGAAAAGCTCGTTGCAAAACAGCACGTTCTTTTTGAATCCATACACCCCTTTGAGGACGGAAACGGAAGAACAGGCAGGATACTGACGAACTACCTGCTGATCTCAAAAGGATTTACACCGGTGATAATTAAAGGAGACGATAAAAGCAGGAAGGAATACATAAAAGCCTTAGAAGAGGCGGAAGAACCTTTAAGGGAAATCTTACAATCAAAACCTGGTAAGAAAAGGCTTAATATAACTATGGAGGAGATGAACTCCAAGCGATTAGAAACACTCATAAAGGAGGCGCTTATAAGAAGTATGGACAGAGTTCTAATATCAAAGCTTGAAAAGGAACTTGAGCTAAAGGTGATACCATCTTACGAAGTTGCAAAAAAGCTCGGATACTCCCCGGACAGTATAAGGGAGCTGATAAGGAGAGGCTACTTTATAGCGGTGAAGAGAGGTAAATCATGGTATACCCATCATTCCCTTGACGTTCGTAGTGTTAACTCTTTGGAAAACATACGTTATAAAATAAATCCCTGATATGCCTGTAATAACCGACGCTCATACCTTAAGGAAGGAGGTTTTAGAAAAGCCCTACACCGAGGAAAACTACAGGAGCTTGCTGGCAGAGATATTTGGCACAGTTTTTGACTATTCTCACGAGCTTGAAGAGGAAGGATACGAAGGCTTTAAAGTATTATCAGAAGAAATAGACCTTGACGGTAAAAGCCTTATCGCCCTCTCTGTGAAGGTGGAAAACCCCAGACAGCTTGAGAACCTCAGAAAATACCATCACCGAAAGGTCATAAAATATCTGAGGAACTACCAGATAGATTCTGCACTCGTTGCCTTTTACTGTGATGATTGTCCCAACTGGAGGCTTTCTCTCTTTTACATTGATTATAAATTGGACCAGAAAGGCAATCCTATACATGAGGAGTCCCCCTATAAGAGGTTTACCTACCTTCTGGGAGAGACGGAACCAGCTTACACACCCACAAAACAGCTCTGGAAGCTGATTGAAAAAACGCGTTCGAAATACACTGGGAAAGCTCATACAAGCGAAAAGGTGACCCTTGAAGACTTAAAAGATGCCTTCAGCGTTGAGAAGCTGAGCGATGAATTTTTCCAAAAATACAGAGACCTTTATCTCAAACTGAAAGAGCATATTGAAAGAACAAATCCCAAGCTTATAGACGCTTTATCAAGGAGGGGATATACGGTTGAAGATTTTGCAAAGAAAACTATGGGACAGCTTGTTTTCTTATACTTCCTTCAAAAGAAGGGATGGCTCGGAGTTCCACAGGATAAACCCTATGGAGAAGGAGACAGGAAATTTCTAAGACATCTTTTCCAAAAAGCAAAATCAGAAGATAAGAACTTTTATAGAGACTACTTAGAGCCCCTCTTCTACAATACATTAAACAACCCGAGAACAAATCAGGCAGTTCCAGACTGGTCTGAATACTTTAATTGCAGAATACCCTTCCTCAACGGAGGATTATTTGAACCTATTTATGACTACGAGAATGACTTTGTTTTTACAGACAATGAGATTTTTTCCAACCCCAACGGAGATGGGATCCTTGATGTATTTGACACCTATAACTTCACCATCAAAGAGGATGAACCCTTAGAGAAAGAGGTTGCAGTTGACCCAGAAATGCTCGGTAAGGTGTTTGAAAACCTTATTTCTGAAAATGAGAGAAAAGGTTTAGGTGCGTTCTACACCCCAAGGGAGATAGTCCACTATATGTCTCGACAGAGCCTTATATACTACCTTGCGAACAAACTAAATCTTAATACACAAGATGTAGAAAAAATCTTTTCTGTTGATGAGTATGAAAAACTACCAGAAAGTATAAAGGAGAATGCAGAAAAAATAGTTGAAGAACTTAAAAACATTAAAGTAGTTGACCCTGCTTGCGGGAGTGGTGCTTTCTTGGTTGGAGTTTTACATGAGATAATAAAGGCAAGAAGCTTGTTAGAAAAGACCGAAGATTTTTACAGACTAAAAAAGGAAGCTATAGAGAATTCAATATACGGTGTTGATATAGACATAGGAGCGGTTGAAATAGCAAAGCTCAGACTGTGGCTATCGTTGGTTGTAGATGAGGAAAACCCATACAGAATAGAACCTCTGCCGAACCTTGAATACAAAATAATGTGCGGGAACTCTTTACTTGAGGAACTTGTAATAGGAGATGAGTGTATAAGTCTTGTAGTTAGTAAGGATATGAACAATAGTAACACAAAGCTATTTAAGAGTGATTCGGATAAGCTTTTTGAAAGGTTAATTGGCCTTCAGCACAGATTTTTTAACGAACATGACCCTACAAAGAAGAAAAATTTAAAAACGGAGATAGATAACACTATTAAAGATTTTGTGATTATGAAGATAGACGAGGAGTGGAATAGATTTAATGAGTACATTCAAAGAGCCCTTAAAAAGTATCCAAATATTCCATCAAGAGAGAAAAAACGTATAAATGCCTATGTAAAGGTCTTAACTGAGCTTGAAAGATATAAAAGAGCTTTTGATGTAAAGGGTTGCAACAAAAATTTCTTCTTATGGCATTTGAACTTTTCTGAAACTTTTATAGAAAAAGGTGGTTTTGATATCGTTATAGCTAATCCACCATATGGAGCAAAAGTTGAAGTATTTAATAATAGAAGGTATGAATACCACGATAAAAGGAGAAATTCCGCATCATTGTTTATGGAATTGGCTACTCAAATCTGCCATGATGGAAGCGTATTAACATATATAGTACCTAAATCCTTAACATTTTCTGAAGGTTGGCACAAAACAAGGTATCTTATTCTAAACGAAAATACTTTAATAGAGGTAATTGATGTAAGTAAGGCTTTTGAGCGTGTTAAACTTGAACAGGTTATTATAATCTACAGGTGTAGAAAACCTGAGGGTAATTACGAGTTTAAAACGGGTACCAATTGGGATTCGGAGATCAAAATAATAGGAAAAGCCTCCAAAATTTTGGCAAGTAATCTAAACACAATACCAACTTATATCAGTGAAAGGAAAATGCAAATTTTAAGAAAAATTACAGAACGTTCTATATTATTAGCAGATATTTCCTATACTACAAGGGGTTTACCTTTCCAGAAGAAAGTGTCAAGACAAGCAGGTTTGCCAATTTTAAAAGGCAAAAATATCAAAAAATATACCATTAAAGGTGAGATCGATAAGGTCAATCTATCTCACGGAGAATTAACGAGAAAAAAAGTTGCTCAATTGCTCAAACCGAAAATAGTTTCTCAAAATATAGTTGCACATGTCATGAATCCTTACGACAGAATCATAGTTATGGCCACATTTGATAGGAAGGGCTTTCTTACACTTGACACTGTTATGAATACTTTTATAACTGATAGTGATTTTAGTTATGAATATGTTCTTGCTCTCCTTAACTCAAAGTTGGCAGAATGGTACTTTTATTGGTTCGTTTATAATAGAGCAATAAGAACAATGCATTTTGACCAATATTACATAGGAAAGTTTCCTGTGAAAAATATTACCTTAGACGAACAAAAACCATTTATATTGTTGGTTAATGAGATACTCAGTATTACAGCTAAGGAAGACTACGAACATCGTCCAGAACTTCAAGAAAGAGTCCAAGAATATAGTAACCAACTAGACCAGTTAGTCTATAAAATCTACAATTTAACTAACGAAGAAATTAAAGTTATAGAGAGGGAATAATAAAAGGAGGCATTATGAAATGGGTAAAATAACAAAAATTGAGAAACAAAAAAGAAATCCTACTAGGGTTAGTATCTTCATAGATGATGAATTTTGCACAGGTGCAGAAAAAAGGATTGTTGAAAGCTTAAAAATAGAAATAGGAGACGAAATAGAGTGCGAAGAATTAAAAGAGCGAATTAAATTCTTTTGGAAAGAAAAATATAAGGGCAAATGGGAAGAGGAAAAAGAAAGAATAAAAAAGGTTATTGAGAAGATAAGGAACAAACTACCAGAATTGAAATTTGAAATTTTTGGATTTGGTGCTGATACAGACGAAATGATAAAAGAACATCCTCCTGAAA
>JALWEG010000020.1:29948-32272 GCA_027014155.1 Aquificaceae bacterium | reverse complement strand
TCCCTGATGTTTTAATAATATACGAAAAAAATAATTTTAGTTATGTATTAACTTTTTTGGAAGTAACTGGTACACAACAAATGAAGGAAACAGATGATATATGGATAAGACCTGATAAGTTTGAATTTGCACAAAGTCACTCTTGTCTAGATATTTTTATCGCTCATTATGTAAATAATGAGGATTTGTTAAGATTTGTATCTACAAAAAATGTTAACAATTTACCAGAACCTGAGGAAGTTGTAATTAGGGGAAATAAAGAAATTTATATAAAGTTGCCCCATAATCACGAATTAGTTATATCCTTAGATAAGTTTGTCAAATATCTAGAGCAAAAAATAGATAACATGGGAGGATAGAATGAATGAAGGAATTGTATTAGAGCTTCAGCGCGAGTTAATAAATCCGCAAATTAGGATATATGATTTACTTCTCAAGGCTTCATTAATTGCTGAGAAATTAGAGCTTAAGGAGATAAAAGATTGGATAAATTTGGAAATGGAAGGATATAAGGGAAAGGAAGTTCCTGAGTATAGAATTTTGAAAGGAAAGCCAGAATATAGACACTATTTGAGAGGTTACTGGGAAACTCTAAATGTGGTTGCAAAAGATGAAGAGAATTATAAAAAGATTATGCATGCTATTTCAACTGCGTATATAACAAACAGCATTTCCGAAGTGGAGGAATGGTTAAAAGATGATGATGATTTTATACATTAAATTTATCTTCACCGAACTCGGCTCTGATCCTGACAAGCCCATCAGAAAGCAAGAACCCAACCCCCTTCCCGACCGCTAAGCTCTTGACGACATCGTCTTTGACGCCCTTGGCTTAACCGAAGAAGAACGCAAAGAGGTCTATTACGCATTGGCAGAGCTGGTAAAAGCACGCTTTGACAAGGCAAGGAGTGTTTGATACACTATGTTAACAACGGGAGGGCTAAGATATGTATTTATCAAGGCTCATAATACGCAACTTCAGAAGCATTAAAGACCTTGACCTGAAGTTTTCTCCCTCAAAGAATATACTCATAGGGCACAATAACGCAGGAAAGAGCAACATAGTTAAGGCTATAAACATAATACTTAGTGAACAGAGTCCGGACTATAAAAAATTTGAAAATATTACAGAGAGAGACTTTCGTGGAGATTCAAACTATTTATACATTGTTGGAGTTATATCAAGAAGGAGTGAAGAGGATAATATTGACTTTAATAAGCTTGAGTATTCAAGGAGAGGTTCATATATAGTTCCTGTAAATCCAGAAATATATGACCCTAAATCTTTTATAGAAAAATGTAAAGGAGCAGATTTTGAGTTTTCAGAAAAACAATATATAAAATTGACTAAGGATAACTCTGAGAAGCTTAACTCTGAAACTCTTGGCTTATTGAACGCTACCCAAAGCTTTATTTACATATTTGCCGCAGAAAAACATGATTCTATAATTGAAAAGAGTCTCTATTTGGTTCTTAAGACCAAGGACAACAATTATTATTTGGCTCAATACCCTTTTATAAGGACAGAACTCATCACAAGTGCGATAATACCTCCTTTCCGTGATCCAAATATCCAGCTGAAACCGACAACATATAGCTGGTTTGGTAAGCTTATGAAGTACAAAGTTGAAGAAGCTAAAACACGAAAACAGAGTAATAATTTTACAGAGCAAGAGTCAGATACTACTAAAGGTGATCCTTTTGAGGAGATACGAGAAGCGCAAAATAAAATAAGAGATCGTGCAAATAGTATATTTAAGGATGTTATTGAAGATATCCAGGCTAATTCATTAAAAATCGGCTTTAGCAATGCGGATATAAGCTTTTCATTTGCGGGAGACGATATGGAACTGTATAAGTCAGTGAGGGTGTTTATAAACGATGGGGTAGAATCTCCAATAGAAGATAAAGGAGCCGGTATACAAAGTGCAGTTCTAATATCACTTTTCTCCTATTATGTCAAGAATTATTTGTCCCAATCTTACGCTTTGCTATGTCTTGAAGAGCCTGAGATATACCTACATCCGCATGCCTGCCGTGCATTAAATAAAAGCATAAATGGTTTTGCTAGTTATGGAACAAACCAGGTAATCCTTACCACACATAATCATTTCTTTGTAAAGTTGGACGATAATAAGTCAGGGAAGATCATTAAGGTATATAAAGACAAATCACTTAGCACTCGTGTATGTGAGTTGGAAATTGACGAAGAAGTAAAAAATCTATTTATAAGGGATGAGAATCTTGAGCTTTTGTTTGCTAATAAGGTAATTTTAACCGAAGGCTTTGAAAAGTATATTATTAAAATGCTATGGAATTACTAC
>JALWEG010000020.1:0-29938 GCA_027014155.1 Aquificaceae bacterium | reverse complement strand
GTGATGATTTAGATTTGTTAAATATAAGCGTTATTTCAGGTGAAGGAAAAACAAGTTTCTCTGATTTTGTTAAAGTTTGTCAGAAGCTGGATATTGATGTTTTTATTATGGCTGATTTTGACTTTCTATTAAGAGGGCTTGAAAAAATAAAACATATAGTAAGAGAGAAGTTGGATTATACAAAATTTAGATATCTTGAGAATTTGTGGTCTAATTTAAGCAAGCATTATAAGGAGTTTAAAGATAAAGGAAAAAGATTAAATGATTTTCCAAATAAAAGTGATAGACTTTACACATATATGCAACAAGGTTTAGATGAATTGCGAAAGGCTGGTATTTTTATCCTAAACGGCGAAATAGAAGACATATTTAATGAGGATATTAAGAATGAGATGCTAATTGATAATAAACTAAAGTTTGAATCAATAATTAAGTTGAGAGAAAAGCTAATTAGAGAAAGTATTAGCCCGAGCGAAATATTTTCTACTGATTTTCTATCAAGCTTGCAGGAGTTCATCAACGTGGTCTTAGGTAACAACACCTAAGAACTCTACCCACATTCAACTGCTCCAGAGCCTAAAACACGAAATTAAAAAAAATAAAACGTCATTTTAGGTAGCATTTTGTAAGTTATTGATGTATCTTTGAATATTAGGAGGTAGGATATGAAAAAGGTAAAAGGCACGGGGAATTACTACGAGGCACTGTCCCTGAGGTATCCCTTTACCTGCTCTGAAGAAGGGGACCTGGCAAGGGAGTGTGAGACTTTTAAGTTCCACAAAAAGGGTAAGAAGCTTCTGAGAAAGTCCAAAGATGACAGTTTAGTAGGATTCTCGGATACAGATTGAGTTAAGTTCTCTGCGGCATGCATCGCACAGGGAACCGAGGGAGTCAAGTTGAGGGAGTGAGCTGAAACCTTTCATCAAGCAGTTAGACTCCTCGCAGGTCTCAAGGCCGAAGGATAGGGATAGAGCGTAGAGGCTTGACTTGCAGAGCCTATCAAAGGCTACCCTTTCTTGAAAGTGCTCTAAACTTGAGAGGTTGACCAAGAGGCTCTTGTCTTCTATGTGATAGGGGGGGAACTCTGAACCCAGCTCCATCAATAACAAGAGTCTCAGGGCTTGCGGGAAGAAGAGCCTTCTGGTGTTGTCCAAGACTTGTCCCAGCTGCCGTGCTCTGCCCGGTGCCGGAGCGTTAACGCTTGCTACACGGATCTCCGGTTCAAGGATTTTGGAAAGGCTGCCCGCAACGGCTAACAGTCGTCTCGTCTCCACGCCTGAGAAGGAGACCACGTATATCTCCTTCACGCCAGTCCCATGTAGGTCTTCCTTATGCTGTCTCTCTTTATAAGCTCGTCGGAGCGGCCGCTGTCCACGACCCTACCCAGGTCAAAGACGTAGGCTCTGTTAGATATCTCTAAGGCCAGACTCACCTCTTGCTCCACCAGAAGCATGGATATGCCTTCCTCTCGGTTTATCCTGGTTAGGATTTGCGCAAGGCTGTCCACCACCGCAGGTGCGAGTCCCAAGGAAAGCTCATCTATCATCAGTAGCTTGGGTTCCGACATCAGAGCTTTGCCTATGGAGAGCATCTGTTGCTGTCCTCCCGACAGGTCGCCTGCCAAACTTCCCCTTTTTTCCTTTAGCTGGGGAAAGTATCCGTAAACCTTGTCAAGGTTCTGTTTTACCCTATCTCTCTTAGTCCACGCTCCCATCAGCAGGTTTTCCTCCACGCTCATACCCAAAAATAGGTGTCTGCCTTCTGGTGCAAGGGCAACTCCTCTCTTTACCCTCTCGTAGGCCGGTAGCTCATCTATCCTCTCGGAACCGAAGTGCAGGGTTCCGTTCCAGAGGGGAACCAAGCCAGCAACCGCCTTTAGGAAGGTGCTCTTGCCTGAGCCGTTGGAACCGAATATGGCAACTATCTCTCCATCGTTAACGTAAAGCTCTATGTTTTTTATTATCTCCACGTCTCCGTAGCCAGTGGTCACTTCCTTAGCTTCAAGCACTCGCACCGTATCTCTCTCCTAAGTAGGCCTTTATGACCTCTTTGTCCTTTACCATGTCTTCGTATTTGCCCTCAAATATCAGCCTGCCCTCTGCCAGAACCACCACCCTATCCGCCAGCTGGGATAAAGCCTTTAGGACGTGTTCCACTATAACTATGGTAATTCCCAGCTTGTTCTTAAGCTCCTGAATCAGAGAAACAATCTCTTGAACGGCGACAGGATTCAAACCGGCGAACACCTCGTCAAGTAGTAGAAGCTTGGGATTGAGGGCAAGCGCTCTGGCCAGTTCCAGCCTCTTTCTTTGAGCCAGGGAGAGGTCTGAGGCGTAATTCTCCTTTTTGTGGGACAGGCCTACCATCTGCAGTATCTCTTCTATCCTCTCTTGAGATGCCTCCTGCCGGGAGCCGTAGTGCAAGGGTATCATGACGTTCTCTATGGCCGTTAGGTTTGCAAAGAGGCGGGTTATCTGGTAAGTTCTGCCTATACCCAGCTTAGCTCTCCTGTGAGGTCTCCAGTGGGTTATGTCTCTTCCGCCAAAGACCACCACTCCGCTGTCGGGCTTTATAACCCCGGAGAGCACGTTTATTAGAGTGGTTTTACCAGAACCGTTGGGTCCCACTATGCCGAGCGTTTCCCCTTGGGAAACTTCAAGGGAGACTCCTTGCAGAACCTTGTTGCCTCCGAAACTCTTGTAAATCTCCTGCGCCACCAACAGGCTCATCTTCAACCGCTCCTGCTTTTTAAAACGCCTCCCGGAAGCAGCAGTATTACCAGAAGGATTATCACTCCCAGAACGACTCCGTGCAGCTCTACGAACTTGCTCCATACCAGCTCCGAGACCAGTTCCAGAGAGAAGGCTCCTATGAAGGGGCCTGCCACGGTTCCCACGCCTCCGAAAAGGAGAGCCACGAACATCTTTACGGAAAGAAGGGGGTCAAACATGGACTCCGGGTCTATGTAAGTAATCCAGTAGGCGTAAGTTCCGCCCACCAGACCGGTTATAAAGGCCATTATCCCGAAGGCTACCGACTTAAATAGAACCGTGTTTACACCGCTGCTCTCGGCCGCAATCTCGTCCTCCCTTATGGCCTTGAGAGCGTATCCGAACCTTGATTTCTCTATAAACAGGTTCACGAGGAAGCTGCCCAGCAGTATGCTCAGAAATATGTGATAGAAGATTTGGGTTCCGAGAAAACCCCTGTATATGGGCAGGTTTATACCGTAGGCACCCCCCGTGATATCCAGGTTGGCAAACAGCTCCGCTAAGGCTATCTGAAGGGCTAAGGTGGTTATGGCAAAGTAATGGCTCTTTAGCCGCATCAGAGCCGGCGCTATGGCGAAGGCCAGAAGGCTTGCCACCAGGCCTCCTACGATTAGCGCTACGCCAAAGGGCAATCCCGCCTTAATCATCAGTATGGCCGTTGCATATCCTCCAACGCCGAAGAAGGCTATGGCTCCGAAGGCAGGGTACCCTGTGTATCCCAGCAGAACGTTCTGTGCGTAAGTTAAAGATGTGAGCATGAACACGGAAGCGAGAACCCTCTCCCAGTAGCCGCTGAGAATCAGGGGCAAAGGATACATGAGCAGGGTAAGAACCAGAACCAGCTTACTGAGCTTCTCCATAGTACTTGCTACCTAAGAGTCCTCTCGGTCGGAATATTAAAACACCTACCATCACCGCAAGAGCGACGAAGAGCTTCCAGCCTTCACCCATGTAAAAGGAAGAGAATATCTCTATGAACGCCAGCAGGAAACCTCCCGCCACCGCGCTCTCTATCCTACCCAATCCACCAAGTATGCTTATCAAGAACACCTTAACGGTGAGCAGTCCTCCATCAAAGGGGGTAAAGCCCTGCAGTATTCCGTACAGGTTTCCGGAGGAGAAGGATATGGCCGTTCCCAATCCTGCGGTTATGAGAAATATCTGAGATGGATTTATACCCACGAGCATAGCGCCGTCCCTGTCCAGAGCAACCGCCCTTATGGCCTTTCCCGTCCAAGTTCTGTTGAGAAATAGGTACAAGGCGAACGTAAGCAGGAGAGAGAGTACAAACACTAAGAGCTTGACCTTGGAGATTATCACTTCTCCCAAAAGGAAGCTGTCTCCCCCGTAGGAGACATTTATGGAACGGACATCCGCTTTGAAGAGCAGATTCAAAGCGTTAGATATGAGCACATCAAGCCCGAAGGAGATAATCAGAACCATGAAAGGTTCCAGCTTCATGGCTCTGTTGAATATAAGCTTTTGAACCAGAATACCGAAGAGAAAACCCGTTGCAAAGGATACGGGAATACTCAGTATAGGGTCTAATCCGGCGTATCTAAAAAGGAAGAGGCTGAGGTAGGCTCCCAGAATTATGTAGGAGCCGTAAGCGAGGTTGAGTATGTTCAGGACGCCCCATATAAGGGCAAAGCCTACCGCCATAAAAGAGTAAAAGCCTCCCAGCAGGAGGCTTTCTATCAAGAGCTGGAGACCTGTGTCCATTCACTTCCACTCGGGTTTTGGATATACGGGTCTTACCTCTTCAAAGGGATAGACGGTTCTGGGCTTGCCGCCCTGTATCTGTATCACGGCCATCTTCTTGGTAACTATCTTACCCGTTTCATCAAAACCGATTACACCGTAGAAGGTTTCTAACTTCATGGAGAGCAATGCCTTGCGAACGTCCTCCACCTTCAAGGAGCCGGCCTTCTCAAGGGCGTACTGGAGCGCCATGGCCGCAGCTGTTCCGCCCGCGGCGTGGTATTCGGGCTCTTCCCCGTACTTTTCTCTGAAGGCCTTAATGTAGCCTTCGGTGCTGCCGAACAGAGGGTCCTTATACTTGAAGGCCCTTGACCACTGGACGGGTCCAAAGATGTATTCGGCATCTTTACCCAGCTCCTTCACGAAGGAGGGTATAGGAGGACCCACGGTAAGTCCTACGAACTTGGGATTTATCTTAAACTGCTTCAGTTGCTTTATAACCAGCACCGAATCCTTGAAGTGTCCCGCACCTATAACTATGTCCGGCTTCTTGGCCTTTATCTTTATCATCAGGCTGGACAGGTCCTGTACGCCCTTGGGATAGCTTTCAAAGAGAACCACCTTAAGTCCCTTCTTCTTAGCCTCGTTCAGGGCACCTTTGGCCGCATCTTCGGCGAATATCGTCTTTTCGTAGATTATCGCTATGGTTTTGGGTTTGGGGTTTTCAAAGGAGGTTGCCAGGTCTATAAGGTTCTTGCCGTAATCTGGAGCTATATTAAACACGCCGAAGACCTTCTTGTAGCCCTGCTTGTATATCTTGGAGGCCGCACCCCCTCCTTGAACCATTAGGGCGTCGTACTTCTCCACGACCCCTGCGGCCGCAAACACCTGAGAGCTTCCGTAGGGCCCTAGTATGAACTTGACCTTATCCTCGGTTATGAGCTTTTCTACAAGCTTTGCGGCTCTTTTGGGATTGCTCTGGTCGTCGTAATAAACTATCTCCACCTTGTATCGCTTGTTGCCTATCTTTATGCCGCCGTTGGCGTTAACGGTATCCTTCCAAAGCTCGTAGCCCTTTTTGAGCAGGTCTCCCTCTTTGGCATACTTACCCGTGAAGGATACGGCCGCTCCCAGCTTGAGCACCTCTGCAGAGAAGGAAAAGCTCACCAACAGAGCTAAAAGCAGCAGGATATTTCTCATTTGCTAACCCTCCTTATGCTGGTTTGATTCACCTAAGTATATACCCATCGTTATTCCTAACGAATAATGTTATATCAAGTTGGGCGAGATTTTAGCGAGATTAAGCCTCACCCAGGTCCTCCCTCTCTATCTCTATGTTTTCGGTAAGAAGGGGCTCAAATCCGTAAGAGGACATGTAGGTTCCCGTCTCCTTCTCCACCTCCTCGGCGCACCGAGCGCAGTATCTCGTCCAGGGGATAGCCTTCAGTCTGGCCATGGGTATCTCTGTCCCACAGTTCTCACATATTCCGTAGGTGCCGGCATCTATCTTCTTTAGAGCAAGGTCTATCTCTTTGAGCAGGTTCACCTCCATGTGGGAGAGGTTGTCTAAAAGCTCCTCCGTATAGGTCAGTTGTCCTATATCTTCCCAGTCGCGGGGTTCCTTGCTCTCCTCCTCAATCCTTTGCTGCGTTTCTTCCTTCTCAAGATACCTTTCCAGTATCTTCTTTTTCTCTGTCAGCAGCTTTTCTTTACATTCCTGAAGAAGTTCTTTCTCCATCTCAGCCTCCTTATTTTTTTGAAAGTATAATAATATAAGCCTTTAAATCACTACGCGATGTGGAAAAAGATATTAATCGCTTTAGCGTCGCTAACGCTACTTTTCTTCTTGGGGTCGGGAGTTTTCCTCTTCCTCCTTTATAGGGAACTCCCCGATGTGAAGCTCCTTAAGGTATGGAGACCGCCCGAGGCTTCCGTTGTTTACGATTACAGAGGCAGGTATTACGGCGATATAGGTATCCAGAGGAGGTATTACGTTTCCCTTGAAGAGCTACCTCAACACCTGATTAACGCCTTCATAGCGGCCGAAGATAAGAACTTTTACTCCCACAGTGGGGTTGACATACCTTCGGTCATCAGGGCGGCTATAAAGAACATAAAGCACAGGAAGATAGTGGAGGGTGCGAGCACCATAACCCAACAGCTGGCGAGAAACCTTTTTCTTACCCGGAAGCGGAACTTCAAGAGGAAGCTAAAGGAAGCCCTCTTAGCTATAAAGATAGAGAAGGAACTCTCCAAGAAGGAGATACTTGAGCTTTACCTTAACCAGATATATTTGGGCAACGGCGCCTACGGCGTGGAGGCGGCGGCCAAGGTCTATTTCAATAAGCACGCCAAAGAGTTATCCTTGGAGGAGGCGGCACTGCTGGCGGGACTACCGAAGGCACCCTCTAAATTCAACCCTTTCCTTCACCCTGAGCTGGCCAAAAACAGGAGGAACTACGTTCTTAAACGTATGTACGAAGACGGATACATAACCTACGAGGAGTATGAGACGGCGATAAAAAAGGAGGTGGTGGTTGACCAAGAGAACAGATACAGGGGTTCGGACTACTTTCTTGACATGGTCAAGTCTTACCTGATTAAGAAGTACGGAGACGAGGTATTCAGGGGGGGCTTTAGCGTTTACACGACCGTGGACAAAGACCTCCAGGTTTACGCAAGGAGGGCTCTCCGTAAGAGGTTGGCTTCCATAGCGAAGCTTCACGGTTTCCCTTTTCTGCCCGAGAGCAACAGACAGATGGAGGAGTTCTTCAGGAAGCAGAAAATCAATCTCAAGCCCGGCAGCGTGCTGGTGGCACGTGTGAAAGATATTAAGGGCAAGACGGTGTTGCTGGAGCTTCCCAAGGGAGCGGTTCTAAAGGCAGACAGGCCGGAGTTGCCCATGAAGAGGGGAGATTACTTCTTCGTGAAGGTGGTAGCGAAGGGAAGAGCAAAGGTGATGCCGGACCTACAGGGTGCTCTCGTAAGTATGGAGGTCCACACTGGAGAGATAAGGAGCCTCATAGGGGGCTACTCTTACTACAGGAGTCCCTTCAACAGGGTAATTCAGGCCAAGAGACAGCCGGGTTCGGCTATAAAGCCCGTGATATACCTGTCGGCAATTATGAAGGGGTTTACCCAGATATCCACCATAGATGCCTCTCCCAGGAGCTTCTTTGACATCTCCACCGGAAAGGAATGGACTCCTAAGAATTATCACAACGAAGAGTACGGAATAGTTACCCTCAGAGAGGCCCTGGCCAAGAGCATAAACACCGCGGCAGTAAACCTGTTGGACGACTTGGGCTTTGAGATAGTGCTCAAGGTGGGAGACAAGCTGGGGCTAAAATCTCTAAAGCCATACTACTCCTTAGCCTTGGGTAGCGTAGAGGTAACGCCGCTGGAGCTTACATCGGCGTATCAGACCTTTGCGGACCTGGGCGTTAGGTGTAAGCCCTTCTTTATAAAGAAGGTGGTGGACAAATACGGAAACGTTCTGGAAGAGAACCAGCCGGAGTGTGAGACCGTCCTACCGGCACCCGAAGTAAGGGTTCTGGTGGACATGCTAAGAGCCGTGGTGCTTGAAGGAACCGGACGCAGAGCGGCAAGCCTGCCCAGGATAGTGGCCGGCAAGACGGGAACCACAAACGATTACGTGGACGCATGGTTTGTAGGCTTCTCCCCTTACGTGGTCACGGGTGTGTGGGTAGGTTTTGATACGAGGAAGTCGTTGGGAAATAGAATGGCGGGTTCCGTGGCCGCTCTGCCCATCTGGGTGGACTACATGCGGGTTGCCGCCTCCAAGTATCCCAACGATGACTTTCCCATGCCCGAGGGCGTGGTTGAGGTGCTGATAAACAGAAAGGACTACGTTAGAGCGGACGACACCTGTCCCGGAACGCCCATGGTGTTCATAGAGGGCACCGAACCCCGTTTAACATGCTCAGACATGAGAGGGATCTTTTTCCCTTAAGAGTGGCTTCCCTTTGACAAGTATATAGGGATGTCTAAGTTATGTACCACGAAGGAGGTTATGCTGCCCAGAACTATTTCTCTCAAACGTCCTTTAGAGAAGGCTCCCATGAACAACATGTCCGCTTTATCTTTGGCGTAGCTGACTATCACCTCTTCCGGTATTCCCTTCAGGTTTACGACCTCTAAATTCTCCAGGGATACCTCCCTGTCCCCCACGTGCAGAACTACCATATTGAAGCCATATATGTCTCTGAAGCTCCTGCATGCTTCAAGGGCCAACCGCGAATTTGGACTGCCATCGTAGGCCACAACAGCTCTCCAGGGCTTTTTATAGTCCTCCGGAACCAATAGAACCGGCGACGTGCTCCTGCGCGAGACTATGTCTGCGGTTGAACCCAGTAAAAATCCCTTTACGGGCTTGCGGCTCTTCTTTCCTAAAACTATCAGGTCTTCCCTGTCTGCCTGGTTCAGGATAACCTCGTAAGGAACTCCGGTGGTCTGAAATAGGGATACGTTCACACCCCACTCCCTTCCCAACGCCGAGAACTCCGTTAGAACCAAATCCGCCTGCTTCTCAAAGAACTCCTTGACCTTGGAGGATATGCCTTCGTAGAAGGTAAAACCCAGCACACCGGCAAGGTCTGCCAGAAAGCTCTCCTCCAAGAGCCGCTCGTCTATAACGTATATTCCTACAACCGGTATGTCTAAGTGTCTCCCTACATCAAAGGCGTACTTGGAAGCGCTTACGGAAGAGGGAGAACCGTCAACACCTACCACAACCCGTTTATACATCTTTGCACCTCTAAATATAATTGTATCCCATGCTGGTGAACCCCGTTTTCCTGCACGGTTGGGCCTTCTCCTCAAAGGTGTTTGATGGTTTTAGAGGGATAAAGATAGACCTTCCCTATCACGGAAGCTCAAAGCTCGGATACGGAGGAATGGAGGAGCTGGTAGATGATATAGCTCTGACTTTACCCTCAAAGCACGACTTGGTCGGCTGGTCTATGGGTGCCAGCTTGGCCATGCTCTTGGCCCTGAAATACCCTTCCAAGGTAAACAGGCTCTTTCTGATAGGTGCCACGGTCCACTTTGGGGGAGCGTGGAGCAGGGCTAACATCAGAGCCTTCATGTCCATGGTAAAGAGGGAGGGCTACGGGGGAATAAGGAAATTCAGAGGGACGGCATACGGCGGGGCTTTTGAGGATAGCTTGGAGCTTGAGCCTGCTATCGGCATGCTTTCGGATTACATTGAGCTGAACCTTGAGTTAGAAGCTCCCTTTATAAGAAAGGAGGTCTTTCTCATTCACGGACTTGAGGATGAAGTGGTACCGCCGCAGGAGTCTCTGAAGCTTTTCAACTTGCTCAAAGGTGCTAAATTATTATTCCTCTCCGGAGGCCACTTCCCCATCGGGTATGAAGAAGAGTTTATCGCTAAGGTTTTCAAGGGCGGTTGAGACCTACGAGAGCTGGGCGCTCCCCCAGCGCTACACGGCTCAAAAGCTGGCAGAGTTCATTGATAGAGCCGATACACTCCTTGATGTAGGCTGTGGAACGGGTTTCGTTTCCCTCTTCCTCAGGGACAAGGTTAGACTGTCCGTAGGATTAGACCTGTCTCCCCAGATGGTTGAGGCTTACAAAGAGAGGTTTGGCAGGGCGGTAGTTGGCGATGCTGAAAGCCTACCTTTCAAGGACAAGAGCTTTGATGCCGTGGTCAGCAACTTCTCCCTCCACTGGACGGACGTTCGCAGAAGTGTGAAGGAGGCACTGAGGGTCGCACGCAGCAGGCTTCTCATATCCTTGCCGGTGAAGGGTTCCCTTGATGGATTGGGCTTTCCTTACCCTTCCGAGAGCGACATTCTGGGGGTGCTATCGGGATACGAGATACTGGTCTCGGACATCAGAGAGGTGGAGGTTCCCTTTAGGGGGTGGAACCTGGTCAGGTTCTTCCACTACACGGGCACCTCACTGAACCCCGGCTCGGAGGGCAGGATTTCCAAACGTGCGATTGAGGAGAAGATATCCTCCCTGAGAAATAACTTCTTCAGGGTTATGTTCCTCTCCGTGGAGCTGAGGAGATAGTAAAATAGAAGCTATGGAAGGCTACTGCGTGGTTCTGATAACCGCACCCACTCAAGAGGGAGAGAAGATAGCTCAAGAGATAGTGAGCAGAAAGCTGGGAGCTTGCGTCAACGTAGTGCCGGAGGTCAACTCTATATACTGGTGGAAGGGAAACATAGAGAGGGATAAAGAGAGCCTGCTGGTGGTCAAGACTTCCGTCGGTAAGCTGAGGGAGCTTATTGATAGCGTAAAGGAGCTTCACTCCTACACCGTGCCGGAGATAGTAGCACTCCCCATAGTGGCCGGGAACGAAGACTACCTTAAGTGGATAGAGGAGAGTCTCTCCTGAATGCCTAAGCTCTGCGTCGCCTTAGATACCGACAAAGATACCGCTCTGCGAATACTTGATAGGCTTTCGGACTATCCCCTGGTCTTCAAGGTGGGACACCGGCTCTTCATTCCAGAGGGCAGAAGCATCGTTGAGAGGATAAAGGTAAAAGGCTTTGAACTCTTCTTAGATTTGAAGTTCCACGACATACCCAACACCGTGGCCTTGGCCGTAAAGGCCGCAGAGGAGCTGGGTGTGGACTACCTCACTCTCCACTCCTTAGGGGGGAAGGAGATGCTTGAGAGGGCATCAAGCGAGGCCAAGGCGGTCAAGCTCCTGGGTGTCAGCATTCTCACAAGCCACGACGAGGGGTATCTGGGATTTCTGAGAACCCGATTCAGGTCTATAAGGGACATGGTTCTTTACCTGGCTCGGGTTTCTCTGGACGCCGGGCTTCAAGGTGTAGTCTGCTCCGGAGAGGAGGTTGGAGAGCTCAAAGAGAGTTTGGGAAGGGACTTTGAGGTCGTGGTTCCGGGCATAAGGTTGCGCAAGGAAAACAGCCAGGACCAGAAGAGGGTCCTGACACCTAAGGAGGCTCTCAGAAGGGGAGCCGATATGCTGGTTATGGGCAGGGAAATCCTCGGCAGTCCCCGTCCAGAGGCCGTGGTAGAGGAGGTTCTAAGGGACATTTCCCACTATGAGCGAACTTAGAAAGCTCTTTGAGAGGGCCGGCTTTTCCCTTGATGAGTCCCGGGAGGAGGCCTTTACCCGCTACCTTAAGCATCTCCAGAAATGGAACAGGGTTCACAACTTAACGGCCGTAAAGGGCGAGGAGGAGATTGTAAGGAGGCACTTCATTGACTCCCTGACTCTGTCCGAGGCCTTTTCCGCATTGGGAGTTGATTGGAAGGACAAAAGCTTGGCGGACGTAGGAAGCGGAGCCGGCTTCCCTGGGGTTCCCTTAAAGATATACTTGAGGGACTTCCATCTATACCTTATAGAGTCCTCTTCCAAGCGCTGCAGCTTTCTGGAAAGTTTGAAGATTGAGCTGGGACTGGGCTACAGGGTGCTCTGTGAGAGAGCCGAGGAGGTAGATACCAAGTTCCACATAGTTGTGGCGAGGGCACTGGGGGAGTTTGAGAAGATAGCTCCCATACTTGAGGCTCTATCAGAGGCTTGGATCTTCGTAATGAAGGGAAGGCGGATTAAGGAGCGATGGACAAGGGAGATGGGCTACGGACTCTATAAACCTTCTGGTTCTGAGGGCTTTGTCCTTTACAAGAGGGTGTAGATGAGGAGATAATAGATAACCATGATAGTTAGTAAGCAAAAACTTAGCAAAGTTATGAGTATATCGCCTGTGTACATACTTTTTAGCCTTGTATTCATAAGCCTATCAGGTGCTACCTCTTTGGAAGAGCTTATACGTACAGCAAACAGGAACAGCCCTCTTATAAAGGGTAAAGAGGTTGAGCTTAAAGCCAAATCCCACGTTGTAAGACAGAAGAAAGCTTCAAGGTTCGGAGAGGTCAGTATCTACGGTGCCTACGATAGGTACGAGGGTGCTCGCATACTTTATCCTATATCCGTCCCGACTGATATAAGAAACCTTGTAGGTGCAGAAAACCAGTTCGTAGCCGGTGTGTCTTACTCCGTCCCACTCTTTACGGGCTTTAGGATAACCAAAAGTGTTGAAATCGCCAAGCTTGACAAAACTTTGAAGGAGATTCAGTTTATCCTTACAAAAAATCAGGTTATACATAACCTCAAGGTTCTGTATATAAAAATCCTATCTCTTCAGAAACAACTCCGAGCCTTTGAGGAGTACAAAAGTTCCCTTGATGTTCTGTATGGGAACATTCAACAGGGTGTCAAAGAGGGAAAAAGAGCTGAGGTTGACCTGTTGAAAGTGGACTATGAAAGGGAAAATGCCAAGGCTACCGTAGAAAAGTTGAAGAGCAGTATAGAAACCCTAAAGTCGGCTATAAAAACCCTTGTCGGCAGGAGAGATATAGATCTGTCAGTCCTTGAGGACATAAAGCCCGAGGATTACCCTCCCAAGGAGGTAACCCTTTCCCGAATAGATATCTTAAACAAGACCAAGGGAGCGAAGATAGCAACCGAGATAGCTCAGAAGAAACTCGCTGTGGTGAAGGGAGAATACCTACCGAAGGTTTTCCTGAAAACTTACGCCCAGCGGAATATGGGGAACGGAGAGTATAAAGACCTGTGGCAGGTCTCGGTGAGCGTTAAGTATGACCTATTTGATTTCGGCAAGAGGAAGCACAACTACTTAGAGAAATCTTTAGAGGTCAGAGCGGCGAGGTTGAGGGAAAGGCAGGTGGAGCTTGAGCTTTTAAAGGATATAGACAAGGCATACAACGATATAAGGTCGGCAGAGGCAAAAATAGAAGCTGTAAAGAAACAGGTAGAGCTCGCCCGCACCGTTGAAGAGATTGAGAAAGTCAAATACGAAGAGGGCGTATCGGATGTATCAGACTACCTGAGTGCAAAAGCCAAGAGGTATATAGCGGAAAGCCTCTACTATCAGGCTTTGTATGAGAAAGAAATGGCGGTAGCCTACCTGAAATACCTGCTGGAGGAATACGGTCATGAATAAAGCCTTTAAAACCTTCGCGGCGGTCGTCGTGATAATCCTCCTTTTGTTGGGCGGTATAACCCTCCTTAAGAAGAGGAAAGCTCAGCTTGCGGAACTTCCCTCTCCGGAAGAACCGGCATACGTGGTTGAGGGTTTTCGGGTCAAAGAAGGTGTCGTTAGAGTCTCCCGGAACTTTATCGGCAAACTGGTAGCGAACAAGCAGGTCAGGGTAGCCACCAAGTTCCCGGGATACATAAAGGAGATTTACGTATCCGAAGGAGATAGGATCAAAAAGGGACAGCCTTTGGTTCTGATAGATGACCTGCCTATAAGAAAAGAGATACAAAACCTCAGGCTAACCCTCCAAGCTCTTGAATCCCAGCTGGAAGCTCTTAAGGTGCAAAAAGAGGCTCTCGCCACCGCCCTGCGCACTTACGAGAGAATCTATTCAAGGAATAAGAGGCTTTACGAGAAGAAGGCTATACCCAAGGAGAAGCTTGAGCTCTCTTACACAAAATACAAAGAGGTTCAGGCTCAATACATGCAAACAGTTGCAAAAATAGAAGAGCTTAAGGCAAAGATAAAGCAGGTGCACAACACCATATCGGTCAAGGAAAACAGCCTTTCCTACCTCAAGATAAGGTCTCCCATAGACGGGATTGTGGAAAGAGTTTTTTTGAAAGAAGGAAACCTTGCACCCGCGGGCAAGCCCATTATGAGCCTTCACACCACCGACAGATACAGAATAATCCTATCCGTCCCCCAGAGTCTACCCGTTCGCAGGGGAACCAAGGCGCTGGTCAAGTTTGAGGACGGGAGCCTCCTTGTTGAGGTGAGTAAGGTCTATCCCTCCTCAGACAGGAACGGGTTGAAGGTTCTGGAGATAGGCATAAAAAGGGTTCCCGAAAATGTCAAGGTGGGTTCCCTCTTAGACCTGTCCCTGATTCTGGAGGAAAGGGAGGGTTTGGCCGTTCCCAACAGGGCTATCCTGCATACGGATAACGGAAGCTTTGTCCTTATTCTCAAGGAGGGGAGGTTTCAAAAGGTTCCCGTAAGGATCTTAGCCTCCGATGAGAATTTCTCCTTGATAGAGGGAGATTTGGGGGAGGGAACGGTCGTTGCGGTTGCCCAAGAGGGCAAACTACAAATTCTATCTTTGGGCAAGAGAGGAAGGTTCGTGGAAGGTGATAACTGATGGACAGAAAGATACTTGAGTCCTTCCTGAAGAGGCCCTATCTCATACTGTCCCTGATACTCTTTTCCACGATACTCGGGGTTATAGGGCTGTTCTCTATAAAGCAGAAGTTGTTTCCGGACGCCAACAGACCCCAGATAGCGGTCGTGGTCGTCAGTCCGGGAGCTTCTGCCAAGGACATGGCGGAAAACGTGGCTATACCCATTGAGAGAAGGCTCTATACACTGGACAAGGTCAGGAAGGTATCCTCCACCTCAAAGGACGAGGTCTCCGTAATAACCGCGGAGTTTGAGTACGAGAAGGATATAGGAGAAGCCACCACCGACGTTCAGAACGAAATATCCAAGATAAAACCTTTCCTTCCCAAGGACATACTTGAGCCTCAGATATACAAGATCACGGACGCCACCCCGCCGGTTATAGTCATAAGCGTCTCACCGAAGGTTCCTTCCATATCCCTTGCCGATGTAAGACGGCTCGCTGAAAATCGGCTAAAGAACCGCCTCCTTTCCCTTCCGGAGGTCGCCAACGTTGATGTGTTCGGAGGATACGAGAAGGAGGCAGTAATTGAGATAAACAGGGACAAGCTGAACGGCTACGGCATTCCCCTCTCCTTAGTTCTTGAGAGGATTCAGCAGATAAACATTGATGCTCCGGTGGGCGTTCTTGCGGGAGAAAGGGAGGAGATACTTGTAAAGTCCATGAATAAGAGCAGGTCTCTACGTGAACTCAAGGACATCCAGATAACGGAAAGCCTCAAGCTTTCGGACATAGCGCAGGTAAGATACGGCTACTTTACCAACCACTCTCTTTACTACGGGAACGGAAAGAGAGCCATAGCCCTTGCGGTTCAGAGACAGCCCACGGGAGACGCCCTCAAGACCATTGACGCCGTCAAGAGGGAGCTTGAACGTCTCAGGAAGGATTACCCTTATCTTGAGTTTGAGATAACGGACACTCAGGAGAACATCATACGCCTCAGCAACCTCAACATGCTGGAAGCTCTTAGAGATGCGATAATCATGGTTTCCGCGGTTATCCTCTTCTTCCTCGCCAACGTAAGGCAGATGCTCATAGCTGGCATATCTATACCCTTCGTTTACGGCATCACCATAGGGATAATGTGGCTTGCAGGAATAGAGTTCAATATCGTGACCCTAACCGCAGTAATACTTGCTTTGGGGATGCTCGTGGACGATGCGGTCGTCGTACTTGAGAACATAGAGAGACACCTATACGAGCTTAAGGAGAATATGAAAACCGCAGTTCTTGAAGGCACCAAAGAAGTCCTCTTTCCCGTCTTAGCGGGAACCATATCAACCACCGTGGTTCTCATACCCCTGCTCTTCGTGGGCGATTACCCCCAAAGGATATTCAGACCTCTCGCGGAGACCTTGATAATAGCGGTCATAGTCTCTTACTTCGTTTCAATCCTGTTCATACCTCTGGTAGCTCCCTACCTGCTTAAAAAGACCGGAGATAAGAGCAGGTTTGAACGAGCGGTTCTATTCCTGTCGGACAGGTTCGTGAACCCCCTCAGGGGGCTTTACATGGGAGCGGTAAGGCTTGTCTTTGAAAGGAAGTATCTCGCCGTGCCTTACTTTGTTCTCGTCGTAGTCCTGTTTGTGGTTTCCATAAAGGTCATACTCCCCATAGTCGGCAAGGAGATAATGCCCCCGATGGATACGGGAATAGTTAAGGGCAAGATAACGGCGGATAGCAACCTCTCTATTTATAGAGTGGAGAACATCGTAAAGAAGTTATCAGAGGTGCTCAAGAGCGACCCGAGAGTTGAGATGTTTTCCATAGCGGTGGGTTCCGAGCCGGGTGTCTTTACCATGGGCAAAGCCGAGAGCACCCAGACGATAAACTTTACCGTCCACTACGTTAACAGGTTTCACAGGGAGGAAAGTATATGGGACATTGAGAGGGGCTTGAGGGAAAAGATATGGCAAATCCCCAACATCAAATACGTCCACGTCTTTGATTACGGAGCGACGCCCCTATCAACGATAAAGGGAAATCTGGACGCGGTGATATACGGGGCAGACCTCAAGACCCTTGACAGGCTGGGAACGGAGCTTCTGAACATAGCTCACAACGTCAAGGGGCTGGTATCGGTGTCCAAGAACTGGGACTACGATAAGGTCGTTTACGACCTGAAGATAGACAAAAGGAAAGCCCTCCACTACGGAATTACACCCTACGGGATAGCCTCCCAGTTGAGTGCCAAGATAAAGGGCAGGTTCGTGTCCCTTTACAACGTTCCCAACGAAAAGAGCTTGAGGGTCAGAGTTGTCTATGAGGAGACAAATAGAGACAGCGCCTTAGACTTGGTTTCCATGTATATAGACACTCCCAAGGGCAAGATACCTCTCTCGGCTGTAGCCACCTTAGAAAAGAGACTTGAGCCTACCATCATAACGAGGGAAAAGCTTGAATACACGATGGACATTATAGGATACAGGGAGAAGGCAGCCGTTTCCCATATAGTTGAGGACTTCCATAGAGCACTTAAAGAGGCTAACTTCAAGCTCCCTGCAGGATATACCCTCTCCAACGAGGGAGATATAAAACAGCTGAGCGACTCTATGAAGAGAATGATTAAGGCTATCCTGCTAGGTGTGGTGTTTCTCTTTTTCGCTCTCGTTCCAGCCTTTTCCTCCTTCCTAGCGCCCGTAGCGGTCATATTTGCAGTTCCCCTTTCCCTTATAGGGGCGGCGTGGTCTATTCTCCTTGCGGACTACCACCAGTCCATGCCGGGATTGATGGGAATAGTCCTGCTCGCGGGCATAATTACAAAAAACTCCATACTGCTCATAGACTTTATACAGATGGCTCTTGAGAAAGGGAGGTCCGTAGAGGAAGCTATAGTTGAGAGCATAAAGATAAGGACGAGACCCGTTTTAATGACCGCCTTCGCAACGGCGGTGGGAATGATACCCATAGCCTTCGGCTGGGCTTTGGGACTTGAGAGACTCGCTCCCCTCGGAACCGTAGCGACAGGAGGTCTAATAATCGGAACCTTCCTTACACTCGTTTATGTCCCGTTTCTGTATTACTTCTTTATGAAATTGAAGACGCTCTTTTAAAAGTTAAGAAGGTTCAAAAACTTCTCTCAGCCCGAGCCTAAAACCCTCTATGACCTTTGAGGAAACGGACTTCCTCCCCTCACCGAGACACCCCTCATCGTGGAGTTGGTATCTGCCCTCTTTGTCAAGGGTTAGGACTTCAACACATTTCATATCTGGATAGACAAGCCAGAACTCCTTAACGCCGAACCTCTCGTATATGGCTTTTTTGCGCACCGTATCCCTGCCGAGGGTTGAGGGAGAGACTACCTCCACCACGAGGTCTGGAACGCCCACTATAGCTTTATCGCCCACTATTCCTATCCTTTCTTCCGATATGAAGAGGATATCCGGCTGGAGGACGTTATGTTCGTCAAAAACCACATCTATAGGTGCATCGTAAACCGCGCCGAGCTTTTTCCTCTTCACATAGTCCCACATGGCATAGGTTATGTTCCTTGAGACCGCCTGATGGTATGGTATGAGTGCAGGTGCCATAATAAGCTCTCCCTCTATAACTTCGTATCTTTTCTCGTCCCCGAGCTCAAGATAGTCTTCGTAAGTCCAGAGCTTATCTTTTGTAGGCATAGAACTAATTTAGGATAAAATTTGCGTCTAATCCTCTCCTTTTTAAAGGGGAGATACAGACGCACCCCAAAGGGGTTGAATTTTCCGAAAGAGCCTTGTAAATTAATTTGTGATAGCCGATAACCAAAGCTATCGGGTTCACCCACCTTACGGGTGGTAGGGGTGGATCGCCCCGAACTGAAGCCCGTGGAGAGGGAATATCCCTCTGTGAAGCGGGAAGCTCTCCACTCCGAGTGGAGAGAGGAGGTCACAACATACTCATAACGTTGTAAACTACGAAACCTACAAGCCGAGCCATCACGAAGCTGTATCCGAGGAATAAAGCTGCTTTGTCCAAAAATACCCTTATTCTCAAGTAAAACAGCCTTATCAGACCGACGGTATCCTTTCGTAATGTTTATGAGCCTCTTCCCAGTAGTAGGAGATTCTCAAGAGGCTGGACTCGTCCCAGGCTCTCCCTATCAGCTGACCCCCTATGGGCAGGTTGCCGTTCCAACCTATGGGGATAGAGATGCCGGGAAGTCCGGTTAAGTTGACCGGCACGGTGAGTATGTCGGAGAGGTACATCTCTATGGGGTTGTCCAGCTTCTCTCCCAGCCTGAAGGCCGTGGTGGGCGTGGTCGGACCCGCTATCACGTCAACCTCCTTGAAGGCCTTGGCAAAGTCCTCGTATATGAGCTTTTTGACCTTCATGGCCTTGAGGTAATAGGCATCGTAGTAGCCGGCAGAGAGGGCAAAGGTTCCCAGCATTATACGTCTTTTTACTTCAGCACCGAAGCCCTCGGCTCTGGTCTTGGCGTACATATCTATGAGGTTTTCATACCCTTGTGCCCTGTAGCCGTATTTAACGCCGTCGTACCTCGCAAGGTTGGACGAAGCCTCCGATGGGGCTATTATGTAGTAGGCCGGTATCGCATACTTAACGCTGGGTAGGGAAACTTCCTGCACCTTGGCTCCACCCTTTTCCAGTTCCCTAATGAAAGTCTCAAAGGCTTCTTTAACCTCTTCCTGTATGTCAAACTCAAAGAACTCCTTGGGAAGGCCTATGCGCAGACCCTCTATACCCTTTGAGATTTCCTCGGTGTATTCGGGAACCGGAAGGTTCCTTGAGGTAGAGTCTCTGCTGTCCCAACCGCTTATGACCTCCATAACCGTGGCCACGTCCTCTGTCCTTCTGCCAAAGACCCCTATCTGGTCTAAGGAAGAGGCGAAGGCTACAAGGCCGTATCTGGACACGCGTCCGTATGTGGGTTTTATGCCTATAACTCCACAGAAGCTGGCGGGCTGTCTGATTGAACCTCCCGTGTCCGAACCCAGAGCCACCGGCGCGGAGAGACAGGCCACCGTGGCAGCCGAGCCTCCCGAAGAGCCTCCGGGAACCCGCTCTAAATCCCAGGGATTTTTAGTGGGAAAGAAGGCCGAGTGCTCCGTAGAGGAACCCATGGCAAACTCGTCCATATTGGTCTTGCCCACAAACAGTACGCCTTCCCTCTTTAACCTCTCTACGACGGTAGCGTCGTAAGGAGCTACGAAGTTCTCAAGAATCTTTGATGCGCAGGTGGTCTTTACTCCCTCCACCAGTATGTTGTCCTTTATGGCTATCGGCAATCCCCAGAGTTTTCCTTCGCCTTTATCCTTCTCAAGCCTTTTGGCTTCGTCCAACGCCCGCTCATACAGAGGGGTTATGTAAGCTTTAACCTTTTCCTCCGTTTCCTTGAACCTCTCGTAGAAGCTCTCTATCACCTGAGAAGGTGTGATTTCGTCTCTGTCTAAAAGCTCCTTAAGCTCGGACAGACTCTTTTTCCAAAGCATACAAAGATTTTACGAAAAAAAGAGGAAGGTTGCAGTAATATACTCTTCTGTAGGTATGTATCCTGAACTGATAGAGATATTCGGTCTGAGAATATCTACTTACGGCGTCTTGGTGGCTTTGGGAATCCTTACCGCCTACTTCCTTACGCTTAGGCTTTCCAGAAGTGAAGGTTTGGATACCCGCAAGATGGACAATATCTTCATGGTTGCGGTTCTGTCTGGCATAGTAGGAGCGAGGATAGCCTTCGCCGTAGAGAATTGGGAGCAGTTGGACGGCTTTCTGGACATTTTTGCGATATGGAAGGGTGGGGTTTCCTTTTACGGGGGATTTATAGGCGGGCTTTTGGGTGCTATCGTCGGAGTTAGACTCTACCGCCTGCCCGTCTGGAAGGTGGCGGACGTAGCCGCTCCCTCTTTGGCCATAGCCCATGCCATAGGTAGGTTGGGATGTACCGCCGCGGGCTGTTGCTACGGGAAACCGGTTCCGGACGCTCCTTCAACCTCCGTTGGTATACATTTCATGGACAAGTTCCCCTACTTTTACGTTGTATTTCCCCAGGGTGCTACGGCTCCTCACGGTGTTCCTCTGTATCCCACGCAACTCATGGAGTTTTTCGGAAACCTGCTCATATTCGGAATACTGATGCTTATGTATAAGCGCAAGCGTGCCGATGGAGAGGTGTTTGCCCTTTACCTGCTGCTTTACGGAGCCGAGAGGTTCTTCCTTGAGTTCTACAGGGGCGTGACGCCTCCCATACCTGGCCTGGGTCTTACTTGGAACCAGCTGGTATCGCTTGCCCTTCTTTTGGGTTCTATCTCCCTCTTCTTTGTTCTAAGGAAATCCCTTGTAGGGGGATACGATACCGATTAAGTGCCAAACTCCCACGAAGATAAGTACTCTTTCTGCTCCTCGGTTAAGGAGTCTATCTCCACGTTCATGGCTTTGAGCTTAAGACGGGCCACCTCAAAGTCCAGCTCATCGGGCACCTTGTAAACCTTCTTTTCCAACCTTTCGTGGTTCTTGCGTATATACTCCGCGGAGAGGGCTTGGTTGGCAAAGGACATGTCCATAACTTGAGCGGGGTGTCCCTCGGCTGCGGCGAGGTTAACGAGCCTGCCCTCGGCCAGCAAGTATATTCTTCTCCCGTCTCTGAGTCTGTATTCCTTCACGTTTTCCCTTATCTGCCTCGTTTCCACGCTCATCTGCTGCAGAGCGGAAACGTTTATCTCCACGTCAAAGTGGCCCGAGTTGCAAACTATAGCTCCATCCTTCATAACCTCAAAGTGGTGTTTATCTATGACGTTCTTGTTGCCCGTAACCGTCACGAAGAAATCCCCCAGCTTTGCGGCCTCGGACATGGGCATCACTCTGAACCCGTCCATGCGAGCCTCCAGGGCTTTCAAGGGGTCTATCTCGGTGATTATCACCTCGGCACCCATGCCCTTGGCCCTCATGGCAACGCCTTTACCGCACCAGCCGTATCCCGCAACCACGAAGGTGGAGCCGGCTATCAGCCTGTTGGTGGCTCTGAGTATTCCGTCTATGGTGGACTGTCCGGTACCGTATCTGTTATCAAAGAGGTGTTTAGTATAAGCATCGTTCACCGCTATCACGGGAAACATAAGTTGGCCCTTCTGAGCCATGGCCTTCAGCCTTATAACACCGGTGGTGGTTTCTTCCGTCCCCCCGTAGACGTTGGGTATCAAATCCTGCATCTCCTTGTGTAGGGTGGATATCAGGTCTGCTCCGTCGTCCATGGTTATGTTGGGCTTTTTGCTCAGAACTGCCTTTATGTGGGAGTAATAGGTGTCCCTATCCTCTCCGTGAATGGCAAATACGGGCACCCCGTAATCCTCAACCAAAGAGGCGGCAACGTCGTCCTGGGTTGATAGGGGGTTGGAAGCCGTCAGATATACCTCGGCACCGCCGGCCTTTAGAGTTATCATTAGGTTGGCGGTCTCGGTAGTAACGTGCAAACACGCGGCTATCCTGACACCGCTCAGGGGCTTTTCCCTCTCAAACCTTTCCCTTACCTGCCTGAGAACGGGCATATCCATCTCGGCCCACTCTATCCTCAGCCTGCCTTCCTTTGCCAGCTTTAAGTCCTTTACGTCAAATTCCATGTCTGTTTCTCCTCCAACCTAAGTGGATTTTGGTTGTAGTTTATCCTAACTTAAATCCATAAACTGAATCGCCTGAAGTATTAGGGTGAGCTGGGTCTCCCATATAGTGTCCAGCTCCTCAAAGACGGCCTCCTCCTGTTCCTGCCTGCTCAGACGCTTGAAGCTCTCCGACTTTACACCCCTTTCGTGCATAAGCAGTGGAACGAAGAGCTTGCCTATGGAGTAGAAGGCAAAGGAGAGCTGTCTGTCGGATAGGTTGGGAAAGCCGTTGAAGGTTCTATAAGTTTTAAGGGCGGCCCAGTTGGTCCACCTCCTTATCTCCTCGTCCTCAACTCGCTTCTCCATGCCGCCTACGTACATGGAACGAACCGCCTTCAGAAGCCTCTGGTCCGGATTTTCCTCCCCAAGTTCCTTTAGCTCCTCCTCTATGAAGGACAGGTCTGCCTCCTCTATCTTTCCGTAATCCCGCAGGAATCTGTCCTTCCAGCCTAAGTACCTGTACAGCTCCTTAAAGGGTGGGGTCATCCCGTCTCCTCTGCCTTCTCGTATTTGGAACACTCGTACTCGGGCGGTTCGTATTCGGGGAACTCTTCCTTGAACCTGTTGTGATATCCGCAGACGGGACAGATTATCTCCACCATGTATCCCTCGTGCAGATGGCCTATGTCCCAGCCACATAGGGGGCACTCGCCTTCTGAGGCTCTCAGCACTTCCGAGGGAGCTTCTCCCCTCTTGAGCCTCTCTCCCACCTCTTTCACTCTTTTTATAGCCTCTATGATGTCGTAGCTGTTCCACTCGGCACCGCACTCAAGGCATCTGTATTCGGTGTATCTACCCTCCTGAATGAGCTTTATTATGTCGGTGGAACCGCACTTGTCGTCAAGGCAGGTGGCTCCTATCTCCTTCCTGCTCAGCTTATCCAATATGTGGTATATGGTCTTCCTATCAACGCTCATGGGAACGTCGTAAGCCTTATAGCCGCAGCACTGGCAGACCGCCTCAACCCTGGGATAAGGTTCCGAATACTCGCAAACCTTTAATGCAACGCTGTTGCAGTAAGGACAAAGCTCTAAATGTTCAAGACATCTCATACTCATGACTCAAACCTCCCGTAAAAAATATACTCACTCTCGTGTGAATTTTCTAAGGAAATCCAGCACCCTTTCGTAATCTTTGGGCCTCTCTTCCAGCCTGAGAATCACTCCCTCCGAGGGAACTTCTCCCAAAGCTATTTTAGGAACGCTCCGCAGAGACTTGAAGCCTTCCAGAATCACCAAGTCGCAATCGGAAAATAGCCTCTCAACGAGCTCAAGGGGAGAAAAGCTACTGCTCTCCCAAAATGTAATCTTGTCGGGGGACAGGAGAGCTACCTTTCGTGCCACTTTGGAGAGCCTTTCCGTATCCGAACCCTCCCTGTCCGTAATCCCGTGTCCTTTGGGGTCGTGCTTTATGTACCCTACCTTAAGGCCTTCCTCCGTTAGAGCTTTTACTACATACTCCACAAGGGTGGTCTTGCCGGAGTTGTGATAGCCTACGACGCCTATTACCTTGGGTTTAACCCTACCCACGCCAATATAAATGTTAGTAGAATATTCACTTCCATGGCTATACAAAGTGTAAGGGGCTTTAATGACTTATTGGGAGAGGAGCTTGCAAGGTTCAGAAGGGCCTCCTCGGTAGTAAGGAGTGTCCTTGAGAGGCACAACTTTGAGGAGATACTCCTTCCCGTGGTGGAGTACGCCGAGCTGTTTCAAAGGAGCATAGGGGAAATCACCGACATAGTTCAGAAGGAGATGTTCCTTTTCAAGGACAGAAAGGGCAGGCTTTTAGCTCTGCGTCCCGAGGGGACGGCGGGAGCCGTCAGAGCCTTCTTGGAGCACAAATTTTACGCCGAAAGGCCTTACACCAAGCTATTTTACGAGGGGCCGATGTTCCGCTACGAGAGACCTCAGTCGGGCAGATACAGACAGTTCCACCAGATAGGTGCGGAGCTTTTCGGTGTGGCAGAGCCTTCGGCGGACGCTGAGATTATAAGCGTGGTGTATGAATTGCTAAAAGAGCTGGAGATAGACAGCGTTATAGAGATTAACTCCCTCGGTTGCAAAGAGTGCCGTCCGCCTTACAGGGAAGCTCTTAAGGAGTTTTTGGCTCAGAAGGAAGAGCACCTGTGTAAGGATTGCTTGGGTAGGAAGGACAGGAATCCGCTGAGAGTGTTGGACTGTAAAGAGAAGAGCTGCAAATTGGCTGTCAGCGATGCTCCAAAGATGGTAGATTATCTGTGCGATAGCTGCAAAGAGCACTATTCTCAGCTTAAAGAGCTTTTAACACATATAAACATTCCCTTTAGGGAAAACTTCAACCTCGTCAGAGGTTTGGATTACTACACAAGAACCGTGTTTGAGGCGGTCTCGGATAGCTTGGGCATAACGGTGGTGGCCGGCGGAAGGTACGATTACCTCGTCCAAGAGCTGGGGGGTCCCCCAACTCCGGCGCTGGGTTTTGCGGTAGGCGTGGAGAGGCTCGCTCTGCTGCTCAAGGATATACCGAAACCAAAGGAGCTTTACGTGGTTATACCTTTCGGTGATGTTCTCCCTTACGCTCTCAAGGTGGCAAAGGCTCTGCGTTCTAAGGGCAAGCGGGTGGAGTTCTCCTACCGAAGGGGTGGACTGCGTAAGCAGTTGGACTTTGCCAACAGGCTGGGAGCCAAGTATGCGGTAATAATCGGAGAAGACGAAGCTAAAGAGGGGGTGGTGAGCTTAAAAGATATGGACAGCGGAGAGCAGAAGAAGGTAAAGATATAGAGCTACCTTCGGTATATCCTCTTTATGTTCTTCAGATGCTGCTCGTAGCTTCTGCTGAAAAGGTGTCCTCCCTTGCCGTCGGCTACGAAGTATAGGTAATCCACATCTGCCGGATACAGCGCTGCCTCCAATGAATCCAGTCCGGGATTGCAAATGGGAGTAGGGGGGAGTCCGTTAAATATGTATGTGTTATAAAGACTGTTGACCTTTAAGTCCTCAGGCTTTAGTTTGCCGTCCCACTTACCATACAGCTTCAAGGAGTATATAACCGTAGGGTCTATCTGGAGCTTCATGCCTAAGCTGATTCGGTTGTATATGACCGCCGCTATGAGGGGCTTTTCCTCTTTTAGAGCGGTTTCCTTCTCTATCATGGAAGCCACAATAACCCATTCCTTTAAGGAAAGCTCTCTGGTGCCAAGTTCAGCTCTGAGCTTTCGGGTCTTGCTTAGAAAGTTTCTGAACATAACTTCCACTACTCTCTCCGGGTCTGTTTCCTTCGGAAACCTGTAAGTGTCCGGGAACAGGAAGCCTTCCATGGTGAGGGAATCTATACCAAACCTTTGGGGAGTTGCAGGGTTAAAGACTAAGGTCAGGAATCTACCTCTGTCGGTTATCCCTTTATTGTGAAGTATGTCGGCTATGTCCAGCAGGTCGCTGCCTTCGGGTATTGTGATAGTGTAGAGCTTAACCTTTCCTTTGGAGAGTATTTCGTAAACCTCAAGGGGCGTTAGTTCTCCTTTAAATTCATACTCCCCGGACTGAAGCTTTTTCCCATATAAGGCGTGAATTAAGAGCAAGGACAGCCTGTTTTTTATAACCCCTTCCTCTTCCAGCCTCCGAGCGACCTCAAGGGTAGGTGTGCCGTGCGGTATGTTTATCAATTTTGAGGTGCTCAGGTTTACGGGCACGTAGATGAGATATATAAAAGCAACTAAGAGCGATAACGTCGCTACAGAGAATATTAGCAACATTGTTCTAAACATCAACTCGGAAGCCCCTCTTTAAGTAAGGTGTATAATGTTAAAGCCAAATATGAAAAGAGAAAAGTGGCTACTGCTACTTCCTGTGGTCCCTTTCCTTTTAGGGCTGCTGTTTAGATACAAAGAACTCTACTTTTGGTTGCAGACGCCTGAAAAGTTTTTCTTTGAGGGTCGTCCCCTGTTTACCAGCTACGACGGTTATCACTATGCAAAACAGGCTCTTGACTTTGCCACCGGAAAAGTGCAAGACATATTCAGCATAAGCCTTCTGGGTGTGTTAGAGGGCTTTCTGGCAAAAGTTTTCGGTGTTTATCCGGAAAACGTAGACCTCTATTTGACACCTATTCTTGCCTCACTGGTAGCCTTTCCGGTGTTCTATTACTGGCACAAACTCGGTATGCCCGTGGTAGGTTTTTTTGGAGCACTTACGGCCGCGCTATCACCCGTATACCTTATCAGAACTTCCATAGTTAGGTTTGATACGGATTCCCTTAACCTCACTCTTCCTATGTTGGCAGCGCTTACATTTTTAATGAGCGTTAAAGCCCGTCCTAAGTTGGGTGTGGTCTTTTTCCTATCTTCGTGGATCGTCCTCTTCCTTTACGAGTGGTGGTATAAAGGGCATACCTACATAACCGCTTCTATGATTGCGGCCTACCTGCTCTTTTTGGTCCTGGAGGTTTTATTCAACAAACGTTCAAGGGTTGTAGGCTCAGTTTACTTGGGTTCCACACTTCTACTCTTGGTAGCGTTGGTGATTTACAAGAAGATAAACCCTATAGGTTTAGCGCTTTATGCCGTGGAGAGAGCTAAAGCTTGGACAATGGGACTTGAACAAGCAGATACGGGATTTCTTCCTAACGCTAACAAAGCCGTAATAGAGCTGAAGAAAGCGAGCCTGCAGGGTCTTGCAGATTACACGGTAGGTTATGAGTTTACCCTTTTGCTGTCCATTGTCGGATTACTATTGCTACTGATAGTTAAGTTCAGATACATGATACCCATGCTGCCGGTGTTGGCTATGGGGGTTTTGTCCTTTTTTGGTGCGGTCAGATTCAGCATGTATTTAGCTCCTTTCCTGGGTATGGGACTGGGCTTTCTATATTACGCCACCCTATGGTTGGTAAGCAGATACATTGAGGTTTATGAAGTAAAGAAAACGTTCAAATTCTTAAAGGTCTTATACTTTTTCGTAATTATGTTAATAACACTCCCTTGGATAACATTTATAGAGTTAAGAACTTTACCAAAGTTAACAGTTCAAGCTACAAAAGGCTATGTGGAGCTGGGAAAGAACTCACCTCCAGATGCTTATGTACTTGATTGGTGGGATTATGGATTTGCCATTAATTATTTAAGTGATCGAAATGTGTTTCATGCTTCTTCCTTTGAAGATCTGAAATCTCTGTTTATAGCAAAAGCTTATCTGAGTTCAAACCAGGAGGAAGCTTTTAACATAATAAATGCTGTATCTACAGGTGTTGTGTGGGATGTTATGCAAGAACCTGCCGATGCTAAAAAGGTGGAGAAAGAAATTAGGCAAGGTAGGCGTCTAAAAGAGTTTCCTTTCCCAGTTTATTGGAGTTTCAATATAGACCTCTCATTTAAGTTCGGTTGGGTTTCCTACTTTGGCAGCTGGGACTTTGAAGCCAAAGAAGGAAGCAAACATCCGGTAGTTAGCGTATATGGATGTAAGACTATGGCAAGAAATATTTTCAGATGTGATAAAGGTATATTTGATTTTAACAGGGGTGTTTATATAAAGAATGAAGAAGAAAGAATCCCCATTAAGGCAGTGTTCATGAAGGACGATAAGAGTGGTAAAACGAGTGTTTTACCTTATAGGAGGCTAAGCGGTATATATGTAATAGTTGTAAAAAAGGGTGAAAAGCTTGCGAGATATATAATGGACGAGGTTGCGTTCAGGTCTGCCTTTGTCCAGATGTATATACTGAGGAATTACGATAAGCGATACTTTGAGCTGGTTTACGACGATTTTCCCTTTTTCGTGGCTTACAGAGTCAAGAGCCTTAAAGAGGTTATGGCAGAGCAAAAGTAATGGTGTAAGATTTAATTTTATATGGTTAGGAACCTTGGAGAGGAAGCTTTATACCTGCTCATATCCGTTTTCGTTAATTTGATACTCTTTACCTTTCTGTCGGGTATATTCCTGATAAAGGTTCAGGACGTTCCCCAGATAGAGTCCCTCACGGTGGTGGTGAAGCAGGAGTTGGGCAGCAGACCGAAGCTGATTAAGAGTTCACCGCCTAAGAAGAAGGTCAGTAAGGCGGTAAAGAAGAAGTTGAAGGGGACTCCACCAAAGCCCTCTGCTGCAGCCGTAAGTAGCGCTCCACAGAAGGGGGACGTTAAGGTTCCGGTCAAGGAGGAAGTTCCGGACGTGTCCATACTGGCGGGTTTGGAGGAGAAGATAAAGAGGCGTGTGGCACAATCGGGTACGAGGAAGCGTTCGGTTAAGAAGGAGATAGGCAGCATATCCGCCGTGGTGGGGAAGGGAGGTGTTAAGTTCCATGCAGGTTCAAGGAAGATAGTGAGCATTCCCTCTCCCCCGGAGCTAATCACGAGGGAGTTTCCTTCCGTGGTTAAGATAAAGGTGTGGGTCTCTCCTTCCGGCAAAGTCATCAAGAGCCTTATAGTTCAAAGGAGCGGAGATGTTAAAATAGATACTGCTTTGATGAGATACGTAAGAAGTATAAAGTTTGAACCCATAAAGTTTGACGAGATTCAGGTAGGGGTGATTAGCTTCACCTTTAGAGGAGGTTGAATAATGGGAATCGGGAAGACGGTAAGGCTTGAACGGATAATGAATAGAGAAACGAAGAGAACCGTGATAGTTCCTATGGACCACGGAGTCAGCTCCGGACCCATAGAGGGCATAGTGAACATAAAGGAGGCGGTAAACAAGGTGGCCGAAGGAGGGGCAAACGCGGTAGTGATGCACAAGGGTATGGTGCGTTTCGGGCACAGGGGAGGTGGTAAGGATATAGGACTTATAGTGCACATGTCCGCCTCTACGGACTTGTCGCCTACCAAGAATGAAAAGGTTCTGGTTTGCAGCGTTGAGGAGGCCATAAAGCTGGGAGCAGATGCGGTTTCGGTACACGTTAACTTAGGTGCTCAGATGGAAAGGGAGATGCTCAGGGACTTAGGTGCGGTGGCCAAGGCCTGCGAGGAGTGGCAGATGCCCCTGCTTGCCATGGTTTACGGTAGAGGTCCAAAGATAGAGAACCAGTACGACCCCAAAGTGGTAGCCCACTGCGCACGTATAGGTGCGGAGCTGGGCGCGGACATAGTCAAGGTTCCTTACACCGGCGACCCGGAGAGCTTCCGTCTGGCCACTGAGGGAGCTCCCATACCCGTGGTCATAGCGGGAGGGCCGAGAATGAAGTCCGAGAGAGAAGTCCTTGAAATGGTTCGCGGAGCCATTGAGGCGGGCGCGAGCGGCCTTTCCATAGGGAGAAACGTCTTCCAGGCGAAGAATCCTACGATAATGGTCAAGGCCATGGCCAAGATAGTTCACGAGGGTGCCAGCGTTGAGGAGGCCTTAGAGGTTCTGAGCACCGCCAAGGTTTGAAGCCTGTAGTTCTGCTGACCGACTTCGGAGATAAGGACGGATTCGCCGGAGTTCTAAAGGGAGTGATCCTATCCATAAATCCCGAGGCTCGGGTTATAGACCTGTCGCATGGAGTTGAACCTTTCAACGTCCTTGAGGCGGCACTGATTTTAAAGGCACACTACTCGTACTTCCCAAAGGGAAGCGTTTTCGTATGCGTGGTTGACCCCGGTGTAGGTTCCGAGAGGAGAGCTTTGGCTCTTGAGTGCGGCGATTACAGCTTCGTGGCACCAGATAACGGCCTCTTGGATTTGGTTGTTGAGGATATAAAATCACCGCCGAAGGTGGTAGTTATTGAAAA
>JALWEG010000019.1 GCA_027014155.1 Aquificaceae bacterium | reverse complement strand
TTCCTATACTGGCAAAGGCTTACTTCTTTGATGGAAACCTCGGCAAGAGCCGCAGGCTCTTTCTGTCTTCAAAGAACTCCTACGAAAAGTTCTTTTATCTGGGACTCATAGACTTTTTAAGAGGTAGGTACTCAAAAGCCTTAAAGAAGTTCAAGAGAGCCTTAGGCTACGCTTCCCCGAAGGAAAAGGCTCAGGGACATTTCTGGGTTTACAAAAGCTTATCCGCGCTGGGCAGAGCTTCCGAAACACATCTCAGGAAAGCCGCCAGTTATAGGGGCTTTTACGGAACGGTTTCCAAGGTGTTTCTATCGGAGCCCGTGTGGAGGCCGGTCAAACCCCAGCTAAGTTTCCGGGACAGAGCGGTCCTATCTTACAGGTTTAAGAAGATAAAGGATTTGGGTTTTCTTTACTACATGCGCAAAGAGGTCAAGCTCTGGGAAGATAGGCTGACCAAGGGGGACGTGCTTATGCTGTCGCGGATAGACCCTTACACAGCCATACGGGTAGCGGCAAAGAGGTTCGGCTACGGCTCGGAGACTTACAGAGCTGTCGCCTATCCGATACCCTTTAAGTCCGTAGTAGAGAGGCTGTCCGAAGAGTTCGGCATAGATGCCGCCTTGATATACGCCATCATGAGACAGGAGAGTATGTTTGACCCGGTGGCGGTCTCGGTGTCGGGAGCGGTGGGACTGATGCAACTCATGCCCTTCACCGCGGATTGGCAGGCCAAGAGGTTGGGAAAAGATGTAAGAGATGTTTTCCGTCCGGAGACCAACATCACCCTCGGCGTAGCCTACCTGAGATACCTGAAGAGACTCTGGAAGGGAGACTTGGTCAGGGTTATAGCCTCCTACAATGCGGGAGAGGGGAACGTAAAGAGGTGGAAAGAATACGAAGACGACTTCCTGTTTATAGAGACTATCCCTTACACACAGACGAGGAAATACGTCAAGAGGGTTTTGGCCAACTACTACGTGTATTCGGAGATGCTCAGATAAGCTCGGTTTCTTCCAAAATCTCTATGGGCTTGCGGCCGGCAAAGCCGTCATCAAGCTCGTGCCAGAACATTATCGTATCCTCGTCCTCCTTCCAGCAGAGCCACACGTATCTGCCGCCCGAGTAAGACAGGAAATCAACCAGTATGGGGTCCAGTCCCTTAATGACGCCTCCCAGCTCCTCTATCCTCGCTAAGTTTCTCTTTATGTCGCTCTCCAGCTCCATCATACGGCTCTTCATGTACATCTTCTCTAAAGGGTCCTGCTGCTCTTCCAGAGAGCCGTGGAGCTGGTACATCTCCGAACGCTTCTCGTTTATATCCTCAATCAGAGGCTTTATCTTGGCAAGCAGTTCCCTTGCCTCTTCTAAGGTAAAGACCTTCATGGTAGAAATATACTTCCTTAAGCTCGCCTAAGCAATCAGTAGTTCATGTAGAAGGGGTTGTGTTTTTCCTTCTTCCTTTCTTCCTCTTCCTTTGCGTGTACCCTTTCCATCACCCAGAGCATGCTCTTGGGGATAAAGAGGTAGGTAAAGCCGCATACTAAAAGAAGTCCCTTCCAGAAGGTGTCAAAGGCCGGATGCTGGACTATGTAAAAGACGCCCAAGAGCATCAGAACCGCAAATATGTAAGAGCTTCTCTGTAAAAGCACGTTTGCCTTAATCTTTCCGTAAGCATAGAGCAGGGCGTAAAGCCCCGCTCCGGTTATAAAAACGAGTCCGGCTCCTATAAGGTAGAGGATTTCAGCACCCTGTATCATGCCGGTTTTACCTCCGTCACGGTTGCAGCCTTCTTGCCTATGGTCAGCATATCATAGACCAGTATAACGTAGGACAGTAAGAACAGTACTCCGAAACCGAACCTCCAATACATAGGCTCCCTGACCCAAGGGTGCTCTTGACCTGCTATGTACGCAGACCAGGTGGCTCCTCCCACGGCTCTCTCTACGAATATCTGGGCAAATCCTGCAACGGTCAGCGCTCCCACCATACCGAAGATGGTTATGGCAAAGCCCACGTAGGCAAGCTTCCAGGCTCTGCTGTCCAAGGCGGGTCCTTCGGGTGCCCTAACTCCCTGAATAGCTATGTACATGAGCGTTAGGTTGGCGGCCACGTATGCTCCAAAGAATGCTAAGTGTCCGTGTGCGGGGGTTATCTGGGTTCCGTGGCTGTAAAGGTTTATCTGGGGCAAAGTGTGCATAAAGCCCCACATACCTGCGCCTACGAAATTACCGAAGGCCTGAGCCATTATCCAGAACAGGGCTGGCTTGTTGGCAGCCTTAAGTTTGTGGGAACCGGCATCGTATATGGCGTGAACCACCATAGCCACCAGAGGTATGGGCTCAAGTGCGGAGAAGAATCCACCTATTCCGAGCCAGTATTCGGGAGTTCCAATCCAGAAGTAGTGGTGTCCGAGACCGAGGATACCCGTTCCGAAGACCAGGAACACCTCCAGATAGAGCCATGCCTCAACTATCTTTCTGGGTGTTCCCAGAACGGCCATGAGAGACCAAGCCATCAGGACACCGACCAGAACCTCCCAGGTGGCCTCAACCCACAGGTGGACGACCCACCACCACCAGAACTGGTCAACGGATATGTTGGGGGTGAAGTACATTCCCGCAAGGTAGAGTCCCGCCAAAGCCAGCAGGTCTATCATCAGAACGCCCAGTATTCCCGTTATCTTTCCGGACTTGAAAGCTGTAGCCACCACGTTGAAGTAAAAGACGAGAACCACCGCAACTATTCCCCAGTCGGCCCATCGTGGTGCCTCTATGTACTCTCGTCCCTCCGTTATAAACCACAGGGTAAAGTAATCTCCCTTACCCGTCTGAACCAGCAGGTAAACCAGGACCACTACGGCGACCGCCGCCACCAGTACGAAGAAGGCTATCTTTCCCAGCTTTATGCCCACCACCTCCCTGCCGGTCTCTATGGGGAGAAACCAGTAAACGCCTCCGATGAAGCCCATTATGAGCCAGACGACCATGGCGTTTATGTGGAGCATCCTGTTTATGGAGAAGTCCAGAACTCCATAAAGGAAGTCGGGGTTTAGATACTGGTACGCGGCGAGCAGACCGAACAGGAGCTGAGCTCCAAACAGCACTATGGCCACCGTGAAGTACCACAGCGCCAACTTCTGAGACTCGTAAAGTTTACCCATAGCAACCCTCCTTATTAATTGCTTGCCGTCTTACCAAAGTGGTCGGGAAAGCCGTTGGTATCTATGGCGGACATGAATTTCAGATACGCCACCACAGCCTTGGCCTCGTCCTCGCTCAGGCCCAGGTTGGGCATCTTCCTGGTCCAGGTGGGATACTTGTCCGTGTTCATGAGCCACTTGGCTATGGCCTCCTCTCTGGTCTCCACCTTGAGCATGGGCTTAATCATGGTCTCCCACTTGGGGTCTAACCAAGCCTTGGTCAGGTCAGGCGCGTAGTAGGCTCCGTTTCCCAGCAAGGTGTGGCAGTCCATACAGTTCCTACTCTGGATTACCAGCTTGCCTTTGGTGATTAGCTCGTAGGCTTCCTTCTCGCTCCACTTCTTGCCGAAGAAGGGTTCTTCCTCTCCTATGACGGGCACGTACATTCTCCTGTCGGCGTTGTACTCGTAGCCTATCTTATGGTTGATTACCGTGGGCGATGGAACCCTCTCGGAACCCATGGAAATCTTCTTCAGGGTGTCAAAGGTGAGAATCCACAGGAGAATGAACATCACGAGCGAGCCGCCTATGGCGAAGCCCTTCCAAAAGCCCGGCTCAAGCCAGTTCCGACCTCGTGCCAGAAAGGCACCGCTGATAACGGTAAGAACGAAAGCAGCGACCGTAACCTCCAACCACCCTATATTCATGGCAGTCCTCCTCCTTATCCTTAAAAAATAAATGCTTACTTACGTCAGGCAATAGGAATTTATCGCATAAAAACCACGCCTTATCAATAAGTTCCGTCAAAGAGAGTATAACACATTCATAAAGCGATATTTTTACTAATAACTCCATTTTTAATTCCTATGGCTCTAAGGATTGAATCCTCCACCTCGCCCATAAAGCTCCTGTCTCCCTTTGATATTAGTCCTATCTCGTTGAAGATGAATAGCCTTTCCACGGTCCCGACGGTTATACACAGAGCCAGCTCCGGCTTCACTGCTATGACTCCGGCTCGGTAAGCTTCTTTGAACAGACCCATGAGAATCTTTCCGGGGAATCTCCTGTCCTTATCCTTCGGGGACTTTTTAAAGAGGTGGTATATGTTCAGATACCTGAAACAGTCGGGCTTCTCAAAGGCGTAAGTGATTAAGGTGTCCACCGCGAGCTTTATCTTTTCTGTCAGATTCTTGCCCTTTGCCACGGCATCGCTGAGCCTTTTACCCAGGTCCTTTATCACCCTATCTATCAGGTTCTCTACTATCTCCTCCTTACTTTTATAGTGTCTGTATATGGCACCCTCGGTTATTCCCACCACCTTGGCTATGTCCTTTATGGTAGTTCCCTTAAAGCCCCTTTCGGCAAAGAGGTGAAGAGCGGCCATGTCTATGCGCTCTTTGGTGCTAACATAGCGATAGGTGCCTGCTTTCCCACTCATAAAACTCCTCCGAAAAGAGCCTTATCCTCCTCTTCTTGAACTCTCGCAGGGAGTAGAGGATTTGGAAGTCCTCTACGCTTAGCTCTCCGGCAACCTTCTCTGCGAACTCGTCTACCTGGGCCTTCTCTCTACCGTGAACCATGGAAAAGAGGTTGTAGTTCCAGCCCCCTCTCGTAGTCCTCTCGTAGCAGTGAGAAACGGCCTTAAAGCGGGCCAGATACCTCCCTACCTCCTCTACGCGCTCTCTCTCCACCCTCCAGACTATCATTCCGTTGGCCTTAAATCCGGCTCTCCTATGGCGAAGAATCGCGGAGAACCTCCTCATAACTCCCTTATCTTTTAAGTCCCTCAGCACATTGAGAATCTCCTCCTCCGGGATGCCAAATCCCTTTTCAAGCTCCAAGAAGGGTCTGGTGGATAAGGGTAGGTCGTTCTGGGTTATCCTTATCACCCTCCTTTCTAAATCCGTAAGGGGAACGGGCTGTGGCTCGTGGGGAGCCGGCGGTTCTACCTCTTCCCTGTCCCAGAGGCTTTCGTAGCTTAGCTTTACGCCTATCTTGAAGGTCTTAACGGTTCTGAGCAGGGCCCAATCCTCGGCTTTGCACTCCTTTGCCAGCAGCTCCACACTGCCCTCAAGTCCCAGCTCCGAGTCCGGCGGCACCGCCAAGGTGAACCAGAGGTTGAACTCGTGATTCCTCTCGTAGTTGTGGCTCACCCCGGGGTGCGTGTTTACCAGCTCTGCCGCCTCCTCTATGTAGTCCCGGGGAACTTTGAAGGCCACCAAAGAGGAGTCGTATCCCGCTCTCCTGGTATCAAATATGGGCGATATCTGTCGCAACAGCTTCTCTTCCTTTAACTCCCTTATGCGTCCGAGAATCTCCTCCTGAGATATGCCCAGGTCGCGGGCGAGCCTTTCAAAGGGTTCCTTCTCCAGAGGGAGGTCTTCCTGAAGCAGTTTCAAGAGCCTATCCATGTAAAACCCCCTTTTGCTTCTGGGTAAGCTCCCTGAGGTTGGCCAAGAGTCCCCTTAGTTGATGGTGAAGCTCAACCACCTTGCCTATCACCATTACGGCGGGAGGGTTCACCTGCGGCGGTGAGGTAGCCACCTCCCTCAGGTTGGAGATTATTACCCTCTGAGAGGGCGTAGTTCCCCTCTCTATGAAGGCCACCGGTTCTGACGGGTCTCTACCCGCCGATATCAGCTCTCTGCATATAAAGCTCCTGTTTCTGACCCCCATGAGCACCACCACGGTGTCTATATCCTTAAATGCCTTCCAATCTATACTCTTCTCCTTCCCGGTAGCCTCGTGTCCCGTAACGACGGCGAAGGAAGAGGACAGCTTCCTGAAGGTTATAGATATACCGGCGTAGGCGGGAACCGCATAAAAGGAGCTGACCCCGGGCACCACCTCAAACTCTATGCCTCTTTCGGATAGGTAGAGTGCCTCCTCTGCGCCTCTGCCGAAGATGAAGGGGTCCCCCCCTTTAAGCCTGACTACCACCGGATACAGAGAGGCGAACTTCACGAGGAGGGCGTTTATCTCTTCTTGGGGCAGGGTGTGTTTTCCGTCGCTCTTGCCCACGTAAACCAGCTTGCAGTCTTTGGGAGCGAGTTCCAGTATGCTCTCGTTGACCAGTCTGTCGTAGAGGATTACTTTCGCGCTCGTTATTACCCTTACCGCCTTGACCGTCAGGAGCTCTACGTCTCCGGGGCCAGCTCCAACAAGGTAAACCTTTCCCATAATCAGTTACCTCCCTTGTAAAGAAAAACCCCCGAAGGGGTAGCGACCCTCACCTTTCCCACCACGGAAAGGTCTGGCACCCTGACCTTCTTAAGAAGGTTCTCGTAGTAAGAGGACAGGTATATGAACCTGCCGTCAGGTGAGAACCTGAAGTGCATTATCCTCTTACCCAGCTCAGAGGTTCTTATCACCTTGCCCCTCTCCCTATCCACCAAGCTCAGGTAGTTCTCCTTATCCCCGCTGTAGTTCACCGCTAAGTACTTTCCCTCCGGAGACACGGCGACGAAGACGGGCAGTCCCGGCAGCTTTATGCTCCCCAGGTAAGAGAAGCTCTTTAGATTCACCACCTTAATCTCCCTGCTGCCCACGGAAGGTATGTAGGCGGTATCCTTCCAAACTCCCCACAGGCCGAAGTGGGGTATCTTGAAGGTTATCTCCCGTCCCCCTTCTTTAAAGTTTACCTTCTTGTATCTGAAGCCTTCCAAATCAAGTATCCCTACACCCCTTTCCTTAAAGAATCCGACTATGTATCTACCTTCAGAAAGGAGAGCGTCAAAGGGCATGTTGCCGACCTTCTCAACTCTCTTGATTACCTTTCCCGATGAGCAGTTGACCATCCAAACCGAGTCCCTGTCCATTAAAGAGAAGACGAGCAGTCCCTTCCAAGACTTTATCCCTACGTTCCTTGAGGCCGTTTTTATCTCTTTCTCTACGTCCAGGTCTTCGCTCAGAAGGACCACCGTGTCCGGCTCGTAGTTGGCTACCGCCACCTTGGCTCCGCAGAAGGTAAAACCTATACCGCTCTTACCCACTTTGGCCTTCTTTACGAGGGAGTCGGTCCCCGTATCTATCTTGGACAGGATACCGTCCCTGCTTATGATGTAGGCGAACCTCCCCCTGAACTTCAGGGTCGCGTGATTCAGGTTGCCGAGGTTTTCTACGGTTTTGACTAACTTTCCGTTCTGCACCACCGCAAGGGAAGAGCGCTCCCTCTGAACCACGTAGAGCTTTTCGGTGGACCACGCGAAGCTCAGAATCAGGAGAATCAGGATAGGTAGCATGCCGGGTCCTCCCCTGCGTAGTTGCCGCTGTAGAAGAACGCCCTCGCCCTTGAGTTTCCGTTGCAGATTCCTATGTACTTGCAGGTGGAACACCTGCCCTTCAAAGGCCGAGGTCTTTTCCTGAGGAAGCTCAAAAGTCCGTTGGAGTTCCAGATTTGATTAAAGCTCCGCTCCCTGACGTTGCCCAAGGAATCATTGAAGAAGGGGTCGGGCTTTACGTTGCCCCTGTGGTCTATGTTAACCAACCTGACTCCTGCCTGATTTCCTCCCCAACTCAGCAGTATGTCGTAGAGCTTTTCCGCTCTGTCCGGGTATCGCTTACTGAACTCCTCCTGGAGTAGAACTGCATCGGCCTCGTTGTTTCCCGTGACCACGTCTATGCCTATCCCCTTTTCATGAAACTCAAAGGCCTTGTAGATTATGAATCTCACCAGCTCTCTGTACTGCCTCTTTTGGGGGTTGCTGAGCCTTACACCTCTACCGGCGCTCACAAGGTGGGATATGTATAGCTTGGGTACACCTATCTCCTCCGCGAGGTTGAAGATAAAGGGTAGGTCTTTGGCGGTGCTTTGGGTAAGCGTGAACCTGAGTCCCGTCCTGATTCCCTCCTCCATACACAGCTCAAGGCTCCGGAGGGCCCTCTCAAAGGAGTCCATCTTTCCTCTGAACAGATCGTGGGTCTCAGGCTTGCCGTCTAAGCTTATTCCTACGTAATCAAAGCTGGACTTTATATCTCCGATATTCTCTTTGTTTATGAGGAGTCCGTTGGTGGAGAGGTAGGTCCTTATACCTGCCCTTCTTAGCTCTCTCGCTATATCGTATATATCCTCTCTGAGCAGCGGCTCGCCGCCGGAAAGGATTGCGAATTTCACACCGCTCAGGGCGAGCTGAGGGACAAGGGAAATGGCTTCTTGATACGACAACTCTCCCTCTACCTCCTGATTTGCCGCCGAGTAGCAGTGCTTGCAGTAGAGGTTGCACCGGTTCGTTAGATTCCATATCAGTATCACACCCCCGAAGGGGGTGTTGCTTGCATTCCCCAAAGCCTTCCTTATGTACTCGCTTATCCTGAGCATCTCCTACACTCTCACGCTCACCTCGCAGACACCTTCTCCCATGGCGTTGCACTTGGTCTCTTTGGCCACCACCCTGCGGCCCAAGATGTGCTCCACTATGCCGGCCACCAGACCCGCCTCAAAGTGGCAAATCCGCCTACCTATGTTGGGCATTCCCGCGCAGGTGATACACTCTTCAAGTTGGAACACCATCAGGTCCTGGCCAAGGCTCACGGGCACGAGGATACCTATCCTCTGTTCCTCTACAAAGTTAACCACCTTGTTTAGATACTCATCTAAGGAGTTTCCACCGAGACGCTTGCCCACCTCGGCACCGAGAGTTCTACCGGCGTTGTAGAAGACGGTGATGCTCCCCTTCTCACCCATCAGGTCTTCAACGTAGCCCGCGCTAAAGTGTCGGAAAGCCCTGAATATGCTCAGGGGCACCTGGTCTCCCAACTTCGGCCTGTGGATACTCCAATACTTCTCAATGTCTTCCATGACTTCCCTCCTCGTTGTGTTTGAAGGATTCTATAAATGATAATAGAGAATATACCTCCTCTTTGGAAAGCTCTATGCGTGGCATGGCGCTCCTCTTGTATCCCAGCAGAGGAGCGCTTTTCTCGGGATTTGCGATATGAGAGAGTATTTGGGCAGGCTCTCTGTGGTTGGCTATCCACCTGAAAGAGGGTGCAAAGGCTTTCTCCTCCTGATGATGGCAGCCCCAGCACTTTGCCATGAATACCTCGTATCCCAAAAGGGCGGGATAGAACCTCCTTCCCTTCATAACGAAGTTGTACTTCCCGGCGGGTCTGTCTGCAGGAAGCCGGGTTATAGTCTCTAAGGTCTGAGCGTCCATCAGGACGAGATTCCCGTCCCTATCGTAAACGCTGATGTAGGCTATCCTCCCGTCTGCTGAGAACTCCACGTGGGTGGCCCTCTTGCCGGGAACCACCTTTAGCTTCTTAACGCTGAAATCCCTCTTGTCCACGAGCAGAAGTGTGTCCGAAGAGTTGTCTATCCAGAGGTAGGGGGTAAGGGGGTGCGTTCTTACGAAGAAGCCGCTGCCTTCCGTCTCAATCTCCCTCTCTAACTTCCAGTCGTACATACGCCAAACGCTGATTCTTTTCGCCTTGGCGTGCCTCGTGGCGAAGAAGAATTTACCGTCTTTGTACCAAAAAAAGGAGGAGAAAAGATGGGGCAAGCTGTCTATTCTCCTCCCATAGACCTTTTTTAAACCGTTTATCTCGTAAACCGCTATCTCCTTTCCCTCCCTTGAGCTTCCTATCAGATACATCTCTAAGGGGTCTATAAAGAAGTCCTCTAAGGGGCTATCTATCCTCTTGAGTGAGAGTTTGAACTCCTCGCCAAGAAAGCCAACGTAAGGTTTGTTTCTGAAGGTGAAGATGAAGCCCCCTCGCTCGTTTAGCTGGTAAACCGCACTTAGGCGTCCCTTAAAAGGTATAAGCTTTGTGGGATTTAGACCTCTGTCCATCACCACCAGGGCGGACGGCAGTATGCAACCGGCGACTACAAAGTTGCCATCTCTGGAAACGGCTATGTTTCTCAGATAAACGCAAGCTCTAACCTCTTCCTTTGGCCTTCCCTCCTCAAGGCTGTACCTGAGCACCCTCCCGTCCCTGGCAGGAACGTAGAAGTCCCTTCCGTCGGGAGAGAACTTCACACCTCCGTGAACGTTCTTGAAAGGAAACCTGTCCAGAACCTCCTCCCCCTCCATGAGCCACACTCTGCCCTTACCTTTTTCAACCACCACCACTAAGTTCTTTACGTTTTTTATTCCCAAGTTTTTGTTTTTTGTAGCGAGTTCCTTTCTGCTTTCCTTTATATCTTTTACTGTGTAGCTAACCTCACCTACCGGACTCCTCAGGTATTTGACCAGCTCCCTCAGCTCCCTATCGGACAGCTGGGGAAAAGCCGGCATGTTTGATGCGGGGAGTCCCTTCTTTATAATCTCCTCCAGTTTTCTATCGGAGACGCGTCTGAGCAGTTGGGGTATCAGGGGCGGTGCACTCCTGCCTATCCTCTGCTCGTGATGACAAGAGGCGCAGTGTTTCATGTAAAGGGATTTTCCCGCTTCAGAGGAAAAGGAGAAAAGAGGAAAAAGGAAAAGGGAGAGGAAAAAGGCACGGGGTATAGGGAGGGAAGCCATCCTCTCTCTCCTTATCAATAGACGTCCCTCAGGGTGTTGTGGACGTTGAACTTACCCGTAGGGGTGACCACCCACTTGCCGGTTATCTCGTTCTTGAGCTTCAGGGTCTCGGCATCGTAAACCAGTATGGCTTGCTCCTCGGGTTTGGTCTTCTTGCCCCATACGGATACCCATAGTTCCTTGCCGTCCTCGCTGAACTCAAAGTGGACAACCCTTCCCTTATATTTCTTTGGAATCTCTATGGTCTTCACCACTTCCAAGCTCTGCTTATCTATCACGTGGAAAGACCTCTGGAGCTTGGGGTCAGGGTTGAGGGTTCTGTCGGCGAATATGTACTTAGCTCTGGGGTGGGTTTTGACGAAGAGGTTTCCTCCACCTTCACCGGGTAGCCTTATCTTCTTGACCACCTTCCAGGCGTATTCGGGGTGGTTCCTCTTATCAACCCCTATGCAGGCTACTTCCGGAGAGCCGAGGTGTCCCGTGCACCATATAGGTCCGTATTTTAGGTTATACACGTTGGCTCCCCTTCCGGGGTGGGGCTTGACTCCCGTCTCAATTATTGCCTCCAGTTCCTTTTCAAGGGTGTCTATTACCACCACCTTATTTCTCATGTTGGCGGCCACGAGGAAGTACCTCTTGGAGATGTCCCAACCGCCGTCGTGGAGGAATCTCTCGGCGTCTATGACGGCCACCTTAAGGTTCTTTATGTCAGAGTAATCAACGAGCCATACCTTACCGGTCTCCTTCATATTTATGACCCACTCGGGCTGGTCGTGAGAGGCCACTATGGAGGCTACCCTCGCTTCCCTGACGAACTCGTTGGTGTCATAGGTGTAATCGCTGGTTCCGATTATCTTCAGAGGTTTCAGTGTCAAGCCGTCCATTATCACAAAGGAGGGTGGCCAGTAGCAACCTACCACCGCCAGCTTGTCCTTGTAATTGCCCCTGTGGCCCGCGTACTTGCTGACGTCCACTGACCTGGCGTCAAAGCAGGCCTTGACCTCCGCCACCTTGTCGGGCTTCTTCATCCAGAGGTCTATAAGGGTTACCTTACCGTCCCTACCTATGGAGTAGAAGTACCTTCCGGTAGCGGAAGCCCTAAGTATGTGAACGGCGAATCCGGTGTCCACCAGGCTGACCAACTCTTTCTTATCCCCGTCTATGATGGCCACCTTCCCGGCGTCCCTCAGAATCACGCCGAAGAAGTTCTGCCAATTCCTGCCGTGCATGGGCTTTTTGGGCCTCTTTTCCGGGGGAACGTACAGCTTCCAGGAGTTGAGTATGTCCTTCATGTCTCTCTCAGGAGGTGGAGGCGGTTCGTGCATCAGGAATCGTGCCAGAAGGTTTATATCCTTTTTACTGAGAACTCCCTGCTTACCCCAGTCGGGCATACCACCCGGAAGGCCGTTGTACATGACCGTTTCCAGGTACTTAATACCCCTCTTACGGGTAACCTCGGGTGTCAGCTTGGGACCCGTTGCTCCCTTTCTGAGCATTCCGTGGCAGCCCGCACACCTGTCAAAGTAAATCTGCGACGCCTTCTTCATCTCTTGAGGCGTGATTTTAGGAAGGTCGCCGCCCATAGATGTGGAGCCGCCTAAGCCTACCAACCCAACTACAAGTGCTACCAAGGCGCTTTTGACCCTCATACTAAGTACCTCCCACTCATCATGAGATTGCTCATATTTGTAAGTATAGATTCACACACCGAAGGTGTCAAGATTTTTTGATAAAGAACTCATTTATGTCTTTGAAAAGGGCATGATGCTAATATAAAAATCATGAAGATAAAGGAGTTAATGCAGGAAAAACAGATATCCGCAGGGGACAACGTCCTATTCTTATTGAAGGAACTGTATGAAGATTACCAGAGATATTTGGACGTGGTTGAGGCCAAACTGGGCGAAAGCGCAAAGATGTCTAAATCAAAGGCAAACGTGGTGGACCCGGAAGAGGCCATAGAAAGATACGGGGCGGATACGGTGCGCCTGTACATACTCTTTGCCGCACCCCCCGAGCAGGACTTTGAGTGGACGGACGAGGGCATACAGGGAGCCTACAGATTCTTGAACAGGTTTTGGAACTTCTCTCAGAAGGTCATACCCCTTGTAAAAGATGTAAGCTACCGAAGGGAAGACTTTAAAGAGCTTTCCCAAGAGCTTGCAGACCTGAGGAGAAGGGTTCACACCTATTACTCCAAGTACCTGCAGGATATGGAGAAGCGCTACCAGTTCAACACCGCTATAGCCACCATTATGGAGATGCTAAACCTCCTGCAGGGCTTTGAACCCAAAGACGAGGAGGGCTTAAAGGTTCTAAAGGAGGCCTTTGAGCTGATGACTTTAATGCTATCGCCCATAGCTCCCCATGTATGTGAAGAGGTGTGGTCCCAGCTGGACAAGGAAAGGCTTATAGTGGAAGAGAGCTTTCCCGAGGTTGATGAGGAGGCTCTGAAGCAAGATATGATTGAGATTCCGGTTCAGGTAAACGGCAAGCTCAGGGCAAAGGTCAAGGTGCCCTCCGACGCCGACGAGGCTAAGGTGAGGGAGATAGTCCTCTCCGAGGAGAGGCTCAGAAGGCACTTAGAGGGCAAATCCCTTAGGAAGCTCATATACGTTAAGGGGAAGCTGGTCAACCTCGTAGTAGCTTAGACGCCTCCTCTCTAAACCTCTTTAGCCTTTTGGAATTGACTCCGGCTATAGAGACATCGGACTCGGGGTGTCCGTGAAGGGAGCAGAGGGTTATTATCCTGGTGTCGGTGTGTTTTCTAAGAAGCCTTATAACGAAGTCGGTCCTGTAGCAGTGAACGCCCACCATGAGGGTAAGGTCGTGCTCCCCGTGAAGTATTGAGAGGTGCGGATTGGGCGGGTCTATCTCCCTGCCGAAGTCTACGTTTTTGTTCTTGGGCCTGTAATCGGGCAGGAGGTGTAGGTTCAGTTGCGGAAATGCCTCAAGAAGCTCTTTTATCATACGGCTCTTGGCTTCACTTTCCCGGTTCCACTTCCAGAGCACGAGGGGCCCCACGATTATGGTAGGCCTCTGTGCCTGCATGAGCATACGGAGCGCCTCTCGCAAGGCTTCCTCATGGCTTACCGCCTTCCCACTTACAAAACTCCTGTCTCCTTGGCAATCCCTCATTACCGGAAGCCTCGTTCTGTCCTCCTCGGGTCCCGGAGCGACCTTGGGAATCTTGTAGTAAGGAGGCTTGTATATCTCCAGCAACTCCGTCGGCACGGGCTTCTCTTTACCCACCTTCCTAACGTTCTCTTTCCTTATTTCCTTTACGGATAGCAGGTTCTCCGAGTCTTTAACAAAAAGGTCCAGCTCCACCTGAAACTCTCCGTGGTAAGCCTTCTCTTCCTCCTCAACACCCAAGTCGTAGCAGGTGGTTCCCTCTATGTCCATGAGCACCCCGTTGGCACCCCACTCCTTGGCCTTGCGAAATATCTCGTATCTTTTTTCGTAAAACTCATAACAGCAGTGGCCTATGTAGGTGTAGCCGTGCTCTCCGCACCACTGCAGGGTATCCCTGAGCATCTCAAAGCTGGTTATGGTTATGGGAATCATGTCCCGCTCGTAGGCCATTCTGTACAGGTCTCCCACGGAGCAACCGCCGCACTCCCCGCAGTCGTCCGTGTGCCTGTAATCGCACCAGGAGGGTTTGGCGCAGTAAGGGAGCAACATAACCTTGGCCTTCTTTATGTTCTCTTTAAGACCTCCCCCTATGCTACCTATCACCCTGTTGAGTTTTTTTTTATCAAAACCCAAATCCTCCGCCTCCAGTTTCCTCAGGGGGAACATGACCGCCTCAACGAAGTCGTCCACCGAGAGGTTTACCGCCTCAAACTCCCTTCCCTTAAAGAACTCTCTGACCTTCTTTTCCATGTCTCCAACGTGGGTGTGCTTTATGTAAGCCTCAAGGTCGTATACGAGGCGCTTCGGGTTTATGAAGAAGTCTCCGTTTATGACCACCTGACTGACCACCTTGGTCTTGGTATCCACCTTGGCGGACACCCGAAAGGTTCCACCGGGACACCTGTATATCCCGAAGAGAGCCTCGCTCTCCTCCATGGGCCTGCGAACCTGGTAAATCCACTCCTCGGAGGAGTAGTAGGGGAGCTTCTCCTTCAGGAGAGCTTCCTCCTCCTCGCTCAGCTCTCCCCACCGGGTCTCTATGCCGAGTTCCTCCTCAAAGGCCTTGAGCATGGCCTCAAACACTTCTTCCTTTGAGGGAAGCCTGCCAAGCTCCTTTTTCACCCAGCTCACCCTATCCTCCGCCGCCTTTATTCCCTTAGAGGTGAGCTTCTCCACGGGAATCTGGAGGCTTTTTAGCATTCTCTCAACGTTAAAGTCCATAAGGAGCGTCCCCTGATAGAGGAAGGCGCTTCCCTCAAACACACCACCGGTTCCGGAGATTTTCTTCCCGTTTACCTCTATATCGTTTCTGGGTCTGAACTCTGCGTTTATGCCCAGCTTGCGCAGTCCCTTTGCCGCCGCCCTGCATATCTTTGCGGTCAGCTCCTCGTAGCTCAGGTCTCCCAAGGCCCTTCTATCGGCCACTATCTCCCAGCCTATCTGGCTCTCGTCAAAGAGGATTGCACCTCCTCCCGTTATCCTCCTGCCCACATCTATGCCTTCCCTCTGCGTGTATTCTGTCCTAACCTCCTGTTCAACGCTCTGGTGGTATCCTACAAGAACGCATTCGGGTCTAAACTGAAGAAACCTTACCGTGTTGGGAATCTTGCCCTCTGCCTTCAGCTCAAGGAGTGTGGCGTCCAGAGCCACGTTCTCGGCCGCGCTCCTGTGGCCTGTATATATAACTCTCCACATAATTTCTCCTCCCTTAGGGATTTGCTTAATTTTAGTGCAAAGGTGTGCTTACTTTCTATGTTTATCTTCACCTTTTTGAAGCCTTCTCAGGCGTATCCACCTTTTGAGCAGGAGAATCAGGAGCTTCTCGTAATCGTTAGGTCTTGAAGTGAGGTTGGCCAACTTAGAGCACACGTATGGAGATACCTTCATCAGGAACCGGCGAAAGTCTCTGTGGAAGGAGGCTGCATCTTTGCGGGTGTAGAACTCCTTAAGAGCATACAAAGCTTCTATAAAATCGGGGTCGGCAACAGAATCCTCTTCCACCATCAGGACGTTCCTCCTTTTCAGCTCACGGGGAAGAACACCGTAGGTCCTACCGGAAAACGCCTCCTCCTTTAGGTGCTCATAAACCTTGGCGCTGCCTATCCCGCAGCTGGGCGATTTGGACTTGAGTATGAACACCTTTATGTCGGGGTTCCTCTTGAGAAACTCCAGAACTACTCTCTTTATCCTCCCGTAAAGGGCTCTGCCGTCCGAACTGCGCAGAAGGTAGGCTCCCGTGCCGCTTTTGACGAACCTGATGGGCTCTCTGGGAACGCCCATGCCAGCCCACACCTCTGGACAGAAGGCGACCAGCTCAAAGTCCTTTCCCAGCACCTTAACTCTGTCGGAGGATACGTCCTGGGCGTTGTATCTGTAAGGGTGCGCTATCAGGCAGGCGCTGACGGCTATCCTCATAGCAAGAAGCTCTTGAGCCTTTTTACTCCCTCTCTGAGCTGAGCCATATCCTTGGTATAGGAAAAGCGAACGTACTTCTGGGTGTTGTTCTTGCCAAAGTCTATCCCCGGCGTTATGGCCACCCTTGCCCCTTTGAGCACCTTCCTGCAGAACTCGTAGGAGTCCTGCGCGTACTCCTGAACGTTGGCCCAGATGTAGAAGGCTCCCTGCGGCCGGGCGTCTATGGGGAACATCTCTTTGAGTTCCGAGTAAAGGTAGTTTCTCCTCTCCTCGTAGATGCTCCTGACCTTATTAAGAAAGCCGTAATCAAAAGCTCCTAACGCCGCGTACTGGCTGAGGGTGGGAGCGGAGATAAAGACGTTTTGAATCACCACCTCGGCCTTTCTGACCAAATCGGGCGGGAGTATCAACCAGCCCAATCTGAAACCGGGCATGCAGAAGTATTTGGAGAAGCCGTTTATAACTATGGCGTTCTCAGAAAATTCCAGAGCTGTGTGCTCTTCGCCCTCGTAAACGAGTCCGTGGTATATCTCATCGGATATGAAGTACATTCCCATCTCTTGAGCTTTCTCAATAAGCGCCCGGAGGTTATCTCCATTGTAAAGGCTTCCGGTGGGGTTGGCCGGAGAGGACACGTGCAGAGCCTTCGCTCCCTCTCTTCCCGCAAGCATTTCCGGTGTTATCTGATAGTTGGTCCCTTTGTCCACCTTTACGAACTGCGGCCTAACGTCCAAGAGATGGGCGAAGTTCTTATAGCAGGGATAGGCGGGGTCTGGGAGCAAAATACTGTCTCCCTCGTTCAGTAGAACCGCGTAGGCGGTTAAGAACGCTCCCGAGGTCCCCGTCGTTATGACTACCCTCTCGGGACTCACCTCAACGCCGTATCTGCGGTGGTAAAACTCGGCCACCTTCTCTCTCAGCTGGGGCAATCCCAGAGCCGGCGTGTAGAAGTACTTTCTGTCCCTTATAGCCCTCTGAAGCTCTTCCAAAACCTGAGGGGGAGGGTCAAGGTCGGGTTCTCCTATTTCCATGTGGATCACTCCCTCCAGAGCGCTGGCCTCTCGGAGAATGTCCATTACGATGAAAGGGGTCAGTCTATCGGCTCTGTCCATAACTCGGGAATATTTTATAATTTAGTTTTTCTCCCGGAGGTTTGTGGAATGGAAGATAGAGTTCTCAGCATGGAGGACAAAGTAATTATTATCGTCAGAGAGTTCTTTGAGGGATTAGATAGAAGCGAGCCTTTTGAGAACAACCTCGTGGATTTCAAGCTCAAGCTCAAGGCCAAGCTGCTGGAGGTTATAACCTCCTATCCGACGGATATGAAGTATGCCAACCGCTGCTTTGATTCCGTTTTAGACGGCGTTGACAAGACCATAGACCAGTTCTTAAACGAGCTGGATGTGGAGAACGAAGAGGTGATGCTCAGGTTCATAAAGACTCTTGAGGGGATAAACGATATCCTCAAAGAGTTCCTGTACGAGAACAGATTGCAGGACAAGAGAAAGGTATCAAGCTTGAGCGGGAAGATTTCTAACACGGTGCAGAAACTCAAGCTGATGTGGAATAAGAAGTTCGGAGGTTTCATAAGGAAGATAAAGTCTATCTTCGGAAAGTCCTAAGTGTTCCTCGCGTTAGACTTTCTGGTGTTCTTCGCAGCCTGGTTCTTTCAAGCCTTTACCGGCTTCGGAGCCGGCATATTCATAGTGGGCGTGCTGTCTCTCGTGCACAGTCCCCACGTCGTCATAGTTAGCTCCGCCCTCGTTAATCTTATAGGGACATCCTTCATGTCCCTCTTTTTGCTCAAGCTGGTCAAGCCACGCTGGGACTTGGTTCTTCAGCTCATACTCGGTTCTGTGCCCGGCATATTTCTGGGAACTTTCCTGCTTCTAAAGCTTCACGAGGAGGGTTTGAAAGCGATTATAGGAGCCTTCATACTCGCGATGGGACTTTACGATTTGCTCGTTCAGAAGGGTATAATGGTGAACCTGAAGCTTTCCGAAAGGAAGCTCACCACCATCGGTGTCGGATTCACAGCCGGAGTGTTTGCGGGCTTGGTAGGTATGGGAGGTCCACCGCCGGTGGTCTATCTGAACCAGGTCCTGAGGGACGTTCACCAATTTAAGTTCGTGCTGACGCTATTTTTTACCTCCAACATAATCTTCAGACTGCTCTCCTACTATACGCAGGGGGGTATGGAGCACATGGACGTGCGGCTCGTGATGAGCTCGGTCTTGGCGGTGCCCTCGGGAATACTGGCTGGGCTTTACCTGTCCAGGAGGGTATCTGCGGGCAGGCTGAAGGTGATTATCTCCTACAGCGTTCTGGCACTCGGGTTGGCTCTTCTCATTGAGAGCGGGTTTACCACGAGTTGGTGAGCCTATAATAGAAGCATGCCGAAGCTACGGGTGGCCTTTCAAACCTTGGGCTGTAGAATGAACCAGTTTGATACATACCTGATGGCCGAAGAGTTCCTCAAAAAAGGATACGCCAAGGTGTCCTTTGAGGATAGAGCGGACGTTTACGTAATAAACACCTGCAGCGTTACGGCCGGAGGGGACAGAGCCTCAAGACAGGCCATATACCGGGCTCGGCGGCGAAATCCCGAGGCGGTGGTGGTGGCCACGGGCTGCTACGCTCAGGTCAATCCCCGGGAGCTTTCAAAGCTCAAAGAGGTGGACCTGGTGGTGGGCAACACCCACAAAAGGGAAGTTCTCAAGATAGTGGAGGAGTTCCTTGAACAGAGAAAAAAACGCTCCGTGGTGGGGGAGATATTCAGGGAAAAGGAATTAAAGGGTTTTGACCTCGTTCTGTACTTTGAGAACTCAAGGCCCTTTCTCAAGGTTCAGGAGGGTTGCAACAAATTCTGCACCTTTTGCGTTATCCCCTACGCTCGGGGTAAGGTCAGGAGCGTGCCCGTAGAGAAGGTTCTGGAGCAGGTCAGAAGGCTGGCCGAGCTGGGCTTTAAAGAGGTAGTCCTGTCGGGCACACAGCTCTCCCAGTACGGGTGGGATTGGGGAGGCTCCCTTTACGAACTTCTTAGGGAGCTTCTAAAGGTAAAGGGTATAGAGCTGTTTAGGCTGTCCTCCATGCACATAAAAGAATTGGACGAGAACATCTTAAATCTCATCGTCTCAGAGGAGAGGATAGCTCCCCACTTCCACCTGTCCCTGCAAAGCGGCTCGGACAGGATACTCTCCCTGATGGAGAGGGGATACACAAAAAGCGAGTACGAGAGGGTGGTGGAGTTCATAATTTCCAAGAGGCCCCTCTCTGCCGTGGGCACGGACATAATCGTAGGCTTTCCGACGGAAGGAGAGGGAGAGTTTGAAGAGAGCTACCGATTTGTCAAAGAGCTGCCCTTTGCCTACCTGCACGTGTTTCCTTACTCGGAGAGAGCTTTCACAAAGGCGGTGAAGATGGAGGGCAAGGTGGGCGAAGGGACTAAGAAGGAAAGGGTCAAGCTCATGAGGGAACTGGACGCTCTAAAGAGGGAGGAGTTCCTGCGCAAGAACAGGGGCAGAGAGCTGAGAGCCATAGTGGTAGAGAGGAATAGGCTCCTGACGGAGAACTACATAGACCTGAGGAAGGAGGGCTTTAGCGAAGTAGGGGACTTGGTAAGAGTTGTGGTATGAGATACCTTCTTTTTATACTCCTCACGACGGCGTTAGCCGTCGTTTATTTTCTTTTAAACGTAAAAAGCTCTGAAAGGCTCAAAGAGTGCCGCGTGATTGAGAGGCAGGTGGTAAAGGCCGTTTACGGCTCCGGTAGGGTCAGGGGTGAGAGGCAGGTGCTTCTTAGGGCTTCCGTCTCCGGCTACGTGAGTGGGGTCTATGCACGGGAAGGGGAAAGGGTGAGTAAGGGACAGCTCTTAGCCCGCATAGACGACGGAGGACTCTCCTTTAAGCTGGAAGCTCTGAAAAAGAGGATAGAGGTTCTGAGAGAGCGTCTTGAGCCCGAGTCGGGCCTTCTGAAATCTCTCAAGGCCAAGGTTAGAGCGGCGCAGGCGAACCTGAAGACGGCGGAGAGTAGGCTTGCACGTAGGGAGGAGCTTTTCGCCAAGGGAGTGATACCTAAGGAGGTCCTTGAGGAAGCCCGGCGTGCGCGGGAGATAGCTCTTAGGGAATTGGAAGCTTCCCGTGCAAGGCTGAGTGATACCTTACTGAGGACAAAGAAGGAACTGGAGGCTCTTGAGGAGGAACACAAGGCTCTAAAGGAGGAGTTAAAAAAGTACGAGGTTCGCAGTCCGATGGACGGCATCCTTCTGAAGAGTTTTATCCAAGAAGGCGATTACGTAAACGTTATGGGAGGCGGCAACCTGATGTTTTCGCTGGCTTCCCGAGAGAGGAAGGTGGTTCTCAGTGTAGATGAGGAGTTCTTTCCACTGATTAAGATAGGTCAGGAGGTCGTGATTCGCTCCGACGCCTATCCAGACAGAGCCTTTGTGGGTAGAGTGGTGTCCGTATCTCCCCAAAGCGAGATAAGCAAGAGGAGCTTTGAGGTGGATGTAAAGGTAGATTTGCCAAAGGAGCTTGCGGTGGATTCCCTCGTGGAGGGCAACGTGGTGGTTTCCCGCTACAGAGCCAAGTTCGTGCCATCGGAGGCTGTAAAGGGGAACACCGTCCTGGTAGAGGTAGATGGAAAGATGAAGAAGGTCAAAGTGCTTGAAGTCAAAGGGGAGCTTGCCCGGATAGAGGATAGCGTTCCCGCAGGAAGCAGGTGCGTAGTCTATTAGTCATGTTCCACGTGTTCTTTGTCAGCCTAAAGTTTTTACTTGAGAGGAAGCGCCAAAGCTCGGTATCCGTGCTGGGGGTCTCCATCGGCGTGGCCGCCTTCGTGGTCATGAGTTCGCTGATGCTGGGGTTCCAGAAGCACTTCGTTAAGCAGGTGATAGACCTTGACGCCCACGTGTCCCTAAAGCCCAGGGAGGTTTACGACGAAGGCAGGGTTCTTAGAGGAATCTACAAAGATGCGGTCATTGAGGTTTTGGGCTCAAAACCTAAGGAGATAAGGGAAACCATAAGGGATTATAGGGAAATTATCCAGAGGTTTACGGGAAGATACGGAATCCTCGGAGTGTCTCCCCACCTGAACGGAAGCGCGATTTTGAGGTTCGGAAGCAGGGAAAAGACGGTGAAGCTCTTCGGGATTGAGCCGGAACTGGAGGCGAAAGCCACCAGCATAGGAAGGTATGTGGAGAGGGAGGGTATCAGGAGGCTGAAGGAGAACAGGAGGGGGATAATCTTGGGCAAGCTGGTGGCCAGAGACCTGGGCGTGAAGAGGAGAGGACAGAAGGTAATTCTGGTCAGCTCTAAAGGCGTGGCCGAGGTCTTTGAGGTGGTGGACTTCTTTAACTCCAACATTACCACCATAGACCAGAGCAGAGCCTACGTGCACATAAAGGCCATGCAGAGGTTGACCGATACACCGGACGGGGTTAACGAGCTCGTCTTCAGGTTGAGGGACGTGAACGACGCCGTAAAGGTGGCAAGAGCTGTGGAGAGGGAGACGGGATACAGAGCCCAGAGCTGGCAGGAAGCTTACAGCAACTTCCTTCAACTCTTTAAGATTCAGAGAATCATAACCTTCCTGGTGGTGGGCGCTATCCTTCTGGTATCCGCCTTCGGCATATTCAACATACTCATGATGACGGTTCTGGAAAAGAAGAGGGACATAGCCATACTCAAAGCGATAGGCTTCTCGGAAAGGGACATAACCTTAGTGTTTCTGCTCCAGGGCCTGGTGGTGGGCATCTTGGGAAGCCTGCTGGGTGCGGTGGGGGCGTTCTTAGCTCAAGAGTATTTAGCCAACTTAGAGTTAGACTTAGAAGGCATACTAAGGGCCAAGGGCTTCATACTTGACAGGTCTAACCTCTACTACCTTTTGGCCTTCCTATTTGCCACCCTGATGTCCCTGAGTGCTTCCATATATCCGGCGTGGAGGGCGGCGAGGCTAAACCCCGTAGACATATTCAGGAGTGCGGGGGTGTGATAGGATATTAGTTGTAAATGAGTTTTATCACCAGAGAGGTCAAGCCTGTATTTGAGAGGGGTCTATCTCCGGTAGTGGAGCTTCTCTCCAAGAGGGGCGTAAGTCCCAATTCCATAACCTTCGGTGGATTTTCCCTCGTGCTGGTAGGTTCCGTCCTTCTGTATATGGAGGACTACGCTCTCGCCTTCCTGGTTTTGGGTGCGGGGGCACTGCTGGACGCGGTGGACGGAGCTTTGGCCAGAAAGAGGGGCATAACCTCGGACTTCGGCGCCTTTATAGATTCCACCGTTGATAGACTCTCCGATGCGGCACCCTTCGTAGCGCTCGGAGCCTTATACGTGGAGTATCAACAGCTGGAGGGTGTTCTCCTGTCCTTTCTGGCCTTGATTAGCTCCTACATGGTCAGCTACACCCGTGCCAGAGCCGAGGCCTTGGGAGTTTACGGACTCGGAGGTGCCTTTGAGAGAACCGAAAGGTGGATAGTCCTGCTCTTAGGTATAATCACTCAATACATTCCTTTAGCTCTACTTATAATAACCTTAGGTGCCCTCTCCACGGCCCTTTACAGGGTATATCAGGTCAGAAAAAGCCTTGAGAGGAGAGTGATGTGAACATCTACGACATGGTCAAGCAGCTTAAGGGCCTCCAGTCTGCGGTTGAGGACATAAAGAGGGAGCTGAGACTCCGGAAGGAGATAATTGAGAGGGAAGGTGTTGAGGTGGTATTTAACGGACTGGGGGAGGTTATAGACATAGAGGTAAAAGACCCCGAGCTCCTCAAAGATTGGGACAGGCTAAAGCCCGTACTCATGGACCTGATAAACGAGGCCCAAGACATATCAAGGGATATAGCCAAGGAGGAGTTCAATAGAAAGTTCGGCGGACTGCTGGGAGGCTTAGGCCTTGGCCTTTGATGATATATTTCCCCAATCCCTGAGAGAGGCCATAGACGGCGTTATCAGGATACCCTCCTACGGAGAGAGGGGAGCAAGCAGGTTCATATACAACCTCCTGAAGCTCTCCCCTCAGGAGAGGGAGGAAGTGGTAAACAGGCTCTTGGTTGCGGTTCAGAAACTAAGGCCCTGCGGTGAGTGCTACCTCTTGAGCGAGACAGACCCCTGCCCCGTGTGCTCTAATCCCAAGAGGAGCAAGAGATTTATCTGCGTGGTGGAGGAGTCTCAGGACGCGTATACCATTGAGAGGTTGGAAAGATACACCGGGGTGTATCACGTCTTGGGTGGGAGGATAGCTCCCCTTGAAGGCGTATCGCCCCAAGACCTGACCGTAGACAAGCTCCTGGAAAGGATACAGGAGAACCGGGTCAAGGAGGTTATAATCGCCACCAATCCCAACGTTGAAGGGGAAGCTACAGCCTCTTACCTGATAAAGCTGATAAGCTCCAGGTTTCCCGGTGTAAAGGCCACGAGGGTATCCCTGGGACTTCAGTTCGGCTCCCTGATAGAGCTATCGGACGAGCTATCCCTTGAACGCTCTATTGAGAACAGGAGGTAAAAGCCCTCTCGCGTGGGGTAGAGAACGCTCTGGCTGACCTTAACCCATCTGGACAGAACGTAGGGTATCCCGTATCCCTTGTAAAGGTGGCCCTTGCCCACTATAACCACCAACCTCTTGTCGGGATTCGCCACCATCACCTTGAGAATCCTATAAGCCATACCGTTGTCCCACAGGCTTTGAATTCGCAGGAATCTCTCCCTGTTTATCTTCTTCTTGTGCTCTCCCAGCGTATCCATAAGGAAGTCTTCGTACTCCTTAGGCGGATAGACCTCCTTCGGAGGTATGTAGTGGCTCTTTGTCTGAGCGAGCCTCTTCTTCCTGACCTCCCTCACCAGCTCTGATGGAACGTTCAGAGCGTAAAGGGGAATCCCTTCCTCTCTGGAAAAGCGCCAGATAGGTGCGTAAAGTTTGGTATCAAAACGCCAGCGCCTTTTATATTCGGTGAGCCTTATCATCTCCCCCTCGTCTATGTGGCCCTCAAGGTAGTCATCAAGGTACTCCTGAAAGGGTATCTGGAAGGCCTCCATAAGTATCACAAAATCTATCCCTTGCTCTCTCAACCATCTTAGAACCTTAAGCTGGATTCTGTGGTCCCTTTCACTGGTGTGGCTCTCACCCAGATATATAACCCTTGAGGCTTTCGCCTTCTCCAAAACCCTCTCAAAGGGAGCCTCCACAAAGAACCTCTCCCCGGAGGCGAAACAGAAGCCGACCAAGAGAAGCACCACGAGGAGCATGGACTCTAATTTTAACCCGCTCGCCGGGAATTCCCTTAGGTTGCATACCGCGGAGCGGGAAGCTAAGATAATACTTGCGTTTATTCTGGGGCTTTATTATTGCTTGACATGGCTAACCTTATAACGGCTTTCAGACTGCTGCTAACCCTACCGATAGTAATTTTGATAAAACTGGAGCTTTACGCTTTAGCCTTGCCCCTGATAGTTCTGGGGGCCATCAGCGACTGGTTTGACGGAAACTTTGCGAGGAAGGAGAACAAGGGCAGCGATCTGGGAAAGCTCCTTGACCCTTACGTAGATAAGGTCTTCGTCCTTTCCATTCTCATAGCTCTGCTGGAGAAGGGTTTTGTAGGTTCAGGGGTGGTGATATTGATACTCTTCAGAGAGTTAAGCATATCCTTCTTCAGAAGCTTAGCGGTCCAGAAGGGTCTGATAATAGAGGCTTCCAATATGGGCAAGATTAAAACCTTCCTTGAGTTCTTAGCCATAATAGGCCTGCTGATGGGACTGCCCCTGTCCTCCTTTATCCTGTGGCTCTCGGTTGTTTTCGCTTACCTGTCCGCCTATGATTACATTAAAAGGTATATGAATGTATCGGTGCGAGAGGTGTAAGGGAACCGGTTTCCTCAAGAAGGAAGACGGAACGGTAGAGTTCTGCCCTTGCAGGTTTGAGTCCATAGACGAGAACAGGGTTTTAAGGATTCCCAGAAGATTCTGGCACGCGGAGCTTGAGAATTACGAACCCCAAACGCCTTCCCAGCACAGAGCCATAACCGAATCCAGAAGCTTCGTGGAGACCTTCAAGCCGTCCGAGGGCAAAGGTCTCACACTAATCGGTGAGCCCGGTATAGGTAAAACCCACATAGCGGTAGGGGTCCTTAAGGAAATCTTCAGAAAGAAACGGGTCAGGGGAATATTTTTTGACACTAAGGACCTGCTCTACACTATGAAGATGCTGATAGATGAGAAGAGGGACATGAAGCTCCTGAAGTCCATACTGGGTGCAAAGCTCATAGTTTTAGACGACCTGGGAAGTGAGAGGCTTTCCGATTGGCAGAGGGAAATCCTGAGCTACATAATATCTTACAGATACAACAATCTAAAGAGTACCATCATAACTTCCAATTACCGCCTCAGGGAGTTAAAGGGGGAAAATGATAGCGGCACTCCCAAGTTCCTGCTTGAGGACAGGCTGGGAGCCAACGTGGTATCCAGAATATACGAGATGACCAAGGTAATCCTAATCAAGGGTGAGGACAGAAGGATTCTTGTAAAATCTTGAAGTATGGAAAAGATAGAGAAGGTAGTAAAGGAGAACATAAAGCCGGGATACGAGTATGAGATTTTCCTCACCGAGGTTAAGAAGAATAAGATAGAGGTTCAGGACGAAAAGTTGGAAAACCTCTCCGCCTCTGAAGAGGTGGGAGTGGGCATAAGGGTTCTGAAGGATAAAAAGCTGGGTTTTGCATACACCACCAACTTGGGTGAGGGAGATATAAAGGAGTGCCTCAAGAGGGCTACGGAGATATGCGAGCTTCAACCCCCGGACGAAGGTTTCTGCTTTCTGGAACGGCCGCAGCCCGCCGGTGCCGAGTCCATCTTTGACCGGGAAGGTGTAAGCAGGCCTATAGAGGAAAAGATAGAGATTCCCATCAGCCTTGAGAAGAGTGCTAAGCGGTTGGACGGGAGAATAAAGGGGGTAAGAAAGTCCTCTCTGAGCGAGAGGGTGTTTGAGGTGCACCTTAAGAACTCCTACGGGCTTGACCTGGGCTACTCCGGTAGCAGCTATGTTACCATGATTTCCGCTCTCGCCAAAGAGGGCTCAGATGCGAGCATATCCTGGGAATACAGGGGCGCCAGGAGGTTGGCTGATATTGACGTGGAGGATATAGCCCGGGACGTGGTCTTTAAGGCAACCTCCCTATTGAACCCATCAAGCTTTGATACTAAAAGCCTTCCCGTTATCCTTTTCAGAGAGAGTGCGGCCATGCTGCTGGAGGCCTTCTCCCCTATGTTCTTGGGAGACTCCCTTATAAAGGGTAAAACCTTGCTCAAGGGAAAAGAGGGAGATTCGGTGGGCTCAAAGCTGCTGACGGTGGTTGACGACGGAACCCTTCAAGGGGGGTTTTCCACCTACCCCTACGATGCCGAGGGTGTGCCCACAGGCAGAAAGGAGGTGATAAGCGAGGGCGTCTTTAAAGGCTTTCTGCACAGCCTATACACGGCCACCAAGCTGGGACTCAAGCCTACCGGCAACTCAAGCCGGGGTGATTTCAGAACTCAACCCACGTCGGGTATAACGAACCTTTACTTAGAAAAGGGTGATAAGTCCCTTGAGGATATGCTGTCCCTTGGGGAGGTGTTCTTGGTCATAGACCTGATGGGACTTCACACCGTTGACCCCATATCGGGTGAGTTTTCCCTCGGGGCCTCCGGGGTTCTCTACAGGGGAGGTAAACCTTACAAAACCTTAAGGGGAGTGACGATTGCGGGTAATATATTAAAGTTATGGGACGATATAGAGGCAGTAGGGGAAGACTTGAAGTTTTTTGCAAACGTGGGTTCCCCTTCCGTCCTCGTCCATAACCTAACCGTAGGAGGGGCTTGATGAAGAGATTATTGGTATTTCTGGCGGGAGCAGTGATTTTGTTAGTTTTCGGCGCCACCTTTATATTTTCCTTCTGGGAGTATTCATCTCAGATGCACAAGAGTGTTCTAAGGAACGTTGCCACCTTCATGGTAAACGCCGCAGAGGGGAGAAACTTCGTAAACTTGCCCGACCCGGACTACTCCCTTATAGCCTTAAAGACGAAAGATGGACAGAGGTTCATATCGTCCAACATGAACCTTCCCTTTGATAGCACCTTTTACTCAAGCGTGAGGGTTTCCGTAGGTGAGTCGGAGGCCACAATCTACTACAAGAAGCCTACCCCAACCGATTACGTGATGTTTCTGGCTTCCAAGCCCGTCTATGCGGGAATGCTCTTGGCATCGGTGTTTCTGTTCATATCCCTCATGCTCTACGTAGCCGCAGAGACCAAACCGACTCCGGCAAAATCTAAACTTGCCGTGGACGAGAGGTTTATGGACAAACTAAAGGCTCTCAGGCTCACCCTCGCCACCATGAAGATAATCCCGGAAGAGAGTGCCAAGGAGATGAGAAAAGTTATTGACAGCATTTTAAAAGAGAGTAAGTAAAATGATTATAGGGGGATAGAGATGAAAATACTGATTATATCCTTTGATAAAAAGTTGGGAGAAGAGCTGAAAAATGCCTTCTCAAAGGAAGAGGTTATAGTCGTAAAGAACAGTGAGGAGGCTCTTAAGATAGCGCCTACCCACGTTGATGTGGTGATTTACGATGCCATATCCGGAGCCATATCCGAAGAGGACATAAACAATATCTATCAGAAGAAGTTTTCCGACTCAAGATACGTTATTCTCTACGATGAGCTGTTCCCGGTTAACAGGGATAACCTCTTGCCCGAGAAGAAGGTGCTGGTGCAAAGGGAGGAGTCCCCTCAGAAGATAAAGGAGATAGCTCTATCTTCGGAAGAATTCATTCAAGAGGATACACAACCTCAGCCTCAGGTACAGCCAGAGCTGCAGGAGCAAAGGACGGAGGAAGAGAAGACCCAAGAGCTTCCGCCGCTGGACGAATCTCTTTTAGAGCTTTCCGCCATGCCTCAGATACAGGCGGAGGAAACTGAAGAAGCTCAGCCGCAGGAGAAACCCCAAGAGCAAGAGAGTGTTGAGGACGCTCTACAAAAACTTGAGGAGTTGGCACAGGAGCTTGAATCCCCTCAAGGTCAAGAGGAGACCGCTCCCGAACCTGCTCCCCAACCCGTTCCCGAACCGCCACCGGTGGAAGAGGCTCCGGTGGTCGCGGATAGCGGCAAGAGGAAGATAACCCTCGTATCCTTTGATGCCACCCTGATAGATTCCATAAAGACAAAGCTGGGAAGCGAATACGATATAGTGGCCGTTAAGAACGTGCGTCAAGCTATGGAGTCGGGAGAAGACAGCGCCTTAATAATATACGACGCCATATCCGGTGTCATAGCCGAGAGGGGGCTTACGGAGCTTTCGGAGAACCCCAAGTTTTCCGTAAAGCCCTTCCTGATTTTGGTAGATGACCTCTTCCCCATAGAGGTGGACAACATACCTCTGTCCCTGAAAAAGAGCCTCTCAAGAGACGCTGGAGCGGAGGCTATAGAGGAAGCTGTAAAAGAGCTGATGTCTCAGGCGCAGGTGAGCGTTGAAGCTCCGTCCGTGGAAACTCCCGCAGAACCCCCCTCTGAACCCCAAGCCGAACCTGCGGCTCAAGCTGTAGAAGAGCAGGAGGTACCCGCCTTAGAAAACCTTGACAAGATAGTTGAGGAGTTGGAAAAGGATATAGGGGAGCCGCCCTCTATTGAGGTTGAGGAGCCGGCCGAAGAGGAAATAATAGAAGAGGAGATAGAGATACCTGCCATAGACGAATTGGCCAAAGAGGTGGCCACCGAGCCATCCCAAACTCAAAAAGAGGCTGAGAAAGAGGTGCCATCTCCGCCCGCCGGCGTTTCCGCAGAGGCTCTGCCCAACGTGGAGGAGATTATCAAAAGGGCGGTTGCAGAAAAGCTGGACGGCTTAAACATAAAGGCGGAGATATCCCAAAAGGTTGAGGAGGTCGTCCAAAAGGCGGTCGCTGAGGCTGTATCAAAGATAGACATAGCCAAGATAGTAAGAGAGGAAACCAGCAGGATACTGAAGCAGAAATTGGAAGAGTTGATTAAGTGAAGACCTTTTGGTAAACGTAGTCTATGTTTTTTAAGAATCCCCAGGGGTCGGTAATCTCCTCAACCTCGGCGGGGGACAGGTATCTCTTTACGTCCTCGTCCGAGAGCAGAGCCTCCTTGAAGCTGATTTCCGAGTTCCAGCTCTTCATGGCGCACCGCTGAACCACATCGTAAGCCGTGTCCCTGCTCAGACCCTTTTCGGTTAAGGCCACCAAGACCTTTGAAGAAGAGTACAGCCCCTTGGATAGCTCCATGTTCCTGAGCATGTTCTTCTCATTGACAACTATACCCTTCAGGATTTCCAGAAACAGGTTCAGTATGTAATCAAGGGCTATTGAGGAGTCGGGAAGTATCACCCTCTCCACAGAGGAGTGGGATATGTCTCTCTCGTGCCAGAGGACTATATTTTCCAGAGCCGGTATGAGGTTAGACCTTATTACCCTCGCAAGCCCGCATATCCTTTCCGAATGCACCGGATTCTTCTTATGGGGCATGGCGGAGGAGCCTCTCTGGCCTTTGGTAAAAGGTTCTTGCACCTCTAAGACTTCAGTCCTTTGAAGGTGTCTTATCTCGGTGGCGAACTTATCAAGGGAAGAGGCGGTGCTGGCCATGGCATACATAAACTCGGCGTGCCTGTCTCTGTGAACCACCTGAGTGGAAGCGGGTTCGGATTTTAGACCGAGGCTTTCAAGGGTTAACCTCTCCACCTGGGGGGGAATGTTGGAGTAGGTTCCCACCGCACCCGAAATCTTCCCGTAGGACACCCTATCCCTCGCCCTTTCCAACCTTTCGTAATTCCTCCTCATCTCGTCGTACCAAACGGCGAACTTAAGACCCAAGGTTATGGGTTCCGCATGAACGCCGTGGGTTCTACCCATCATGAGGGTCTTCTTATGCTCAAAGGCCAAATCCTTTAAAACATCAAGAACCTGCCTTACATCTTCAAGGAGTATATCCAGGGCCTCCCTCATCAAGAGAGCGAGAGCCGTATCTATAACGTCGGAGGAGGTCAGTCCCAGATGTATATACCTCCCGGCCTCTCCCACCTGTTCCGAAACGGCCGATATGAAGGCCAAAACGTCGTGTTTGTAAGTTCTCTCATACTCCCTTATCCTGCCGAGGGTGCCCTCGTCTATGACCACCTTATCTTCTATTTCCTTAAGCGCGTCGTCGGGAATCTTTCCTAAGGTGTTCCAGGCCTTGCAGACTGCCAGCTCCACCTCCCACCACTTGCAGAACTTGTTGAGCTCGGACCAGACGTCGCCTATGGCCTTCCTCGTATATCTCTCTATCATTCAGGATAGCTCCTTTAGGACGCTTTCTGGGACATCAAAGTTGGCGATAACCTGTTGGACGTCGTCCAGCTCTTCAAGAGCCTCTATCAGCTTTAGCACCTTTTTGGCCTTGTCCACGTCCTCTATACTGACACTCGTGTTGGGTATCCAGCTGACCTGAGCCTTTTCTACTGGAACCCCCATCTTCTCAAGATTCTCTTTAACTTCGTAAAGCTCCTCCGGTGATGTGTATATCACGTGAACTTCCTGACCCGTCTGTATGTCCTCGGCACCCGCCTCTATGGCCTTCTCAAATATCTCCTCTTCAGTTATACCTTCGGCCGGGACCTCTATGTATCCCTTCTTATCAAAGAGGTAGGATACGCAACCGGACGTTCCTAAGCTCCCTCCGTGTTTGGTAAAGGCGTGCCTTATCTCCGAAGTGGTTCTGTTCCTGTTATCGGTGGTGGTAAGCACCATAACCGCTACACCCTCGGGAGCATAACCCTCGTATATGACCTCCTCAAAGGTCTCCCCTTCAAGTTCTCCCGTCCCCTTCTTTATGGCTCTTTCTATGGTGTCAAGGGGCATGTTGGCCTTTTTTGCCTGCTCTATCGCGGTCCTCAACCTCGGATTGAACTCCGGGTTTCCTCCACCCAAACGTGCGGCAACGGTTATCTCCCTTATAAGCCGACTGAAGAGCTTTCCCCTCTGTGCATCTATCTTTGCCTTCTTGTGCTTTATCTGAGCCCAATGGCTATGTCCTGCCACTTTGGAACCTCCTAAAAGGCGATGTAAGATAATTATCTTACCCCAAACCTACCGGAGCAACCAAATCTTCGCCGGCTTCATTCGTCCTTTTTCCTTTCCAGCAGCATACCCACCAAAGGCGGCAGCCAGCATAGGTTGGCGGCTATAGTCTCAAGGGCTATAAAGAGGTTCGTTGTCGGAGAAAAGCCCAGCAACCTTGCGGTAAGCAGACCTAAGGGGACTATGAGGATAATTAGCAGGCTGGTGAGCATGACGGGATTTTTGAGGTATCTCTTAGCCGCCCTGCCAAGACTTTTTTCCTGACGATACATGTAAACAAAGCCCGAGATGTTGGCTCCCAGCTGGTCGCTCATGGCGTAGAAGTAGGGTATGTAAAAGCCCTCCCAGCCATAAACGTTCACTCCCAATAGTCTGCTAAAGAGGTCTATCCACCAAGGCACGGTCATACCTATGAGCTTCCCCCAGCCGTAAGCCTGTGCGAGGGAAGATGTGGCTCCCGAGAGCCGTTTCTTTACGGCGAAGAACCCCTCAAGTATGCTCTCTCCTTCACCTGCAAGGGTTCTAACCAACCACTCACCGATAGGGTTCTGCTGAAAGCCCAACCTGTCCAGAAACCACCCCAGGCCCAGCCCACCGGCAAAACCCGCAAAGGTGAACTTTATAAGCTCTCCGAACTCTTCCTCTTCGTGTTCTTCATATCTATCTTTTTCTTCAGCCATGCGCTTTCTCCCAAAAGATAGTATATTGAAAGTAATGGAATGGGGACAGGTTATCACGATAATCTTCGGCGTGGCCGGATTTATGGGTATATTCATGTTCTTGATAAACAAGAGGATAGATACCCTTGAGAGAAGATTTGACGACGTAAACAGGCGCTTTGATGACATCAATAGAAGACTGGACAAGCTTGAAGACGATATAAGGGAGATACGTCAGCTCCTTTACAGGGCGCTGGGAGAGCCTTCCTCCAAGAAATAGGTCGTTATCCACTCCTAAACCTCCTGTGCACACTCTCATAAACCGCTGGCAGGATTACCAAAGTCAGCAGGGTTGAGGTGAAGATTCCGCCTATGACGACGGTGGCGAGGGGTTTTTGGACTTCGGAACCTATGTCGCTTATCACCAGCAGAGGTATAAGTCCCATGAAGGTAGTTATGGCGGTTATCAGAATTGGTCTTATCCTGAGGATTGAGGCTCTTTTAACCGCTTCCCTTATGTCAAGTCCCTCTTCAAGGAGCTGTCTTATGTAGGTCACAAGCACCACGCCGTTGAGGGTAGCTATACCGAATATGGCTATAAAGCCTATGGCTGAAGGCACGGAGAGGTTAAAGCCCGAGATGTATAGGGCGATAATCCCACCTATCACCGCAAAGGGGACGTTCAGCATCACCACGAGGGCGTCCCTTATGGAGTTGAAGTTCAGATAGAGCATTATGAAAATGAGGAATATGGACACTGGAACCGCCACCGAGAGCCTCTTCATAGCTCTCTGTTGATTCTCAAACTGACCTCCGTAGGTTATGAAGTATCCCTTGGGCATCTTTATCTCCCTCTCCACCCTACTCCTAAGCTCCTCCACAAAGCTTCCTATATCCCTTCCTTCCACGTTCAGCATCACGAGAGCGAACCTTATGTTGTTCTCTCTCCTTATCACGAAGAGTCCGGGTTCCACCTTTATCTCCGCCACATCGCCGAAGGTCAGTAGTTTGCCGTCCCTTTCAAAGAGGGGAATGCTCCGCAGCCTGCTTATCTCTCCTCTGAACTCATCGGGCAGGGTCATGACTATGGGGAAGAGGAAGGTATCTTGTTGTAGGACGCCCATCTGGGCTCCGCCGAGGGCGTATTTAATGACATTAAGGACTTCCTCAACGGTTATTCCGTACCTCTCCAAGGTCTCCCACTTGGGATAGACCCTTAGCTGAAGCCTTCCCGCCTGTATCTCCTTCTGGACATCCACCGCTCCGGGAACGCCTTCGGCTATCTCCTTGACCCTGTCCGCCAGCTGGTTAAGAAGCTCCGGGTCCTGACCGAATATCTTTATGGCTATGTCCGCTCTGACGCCCGAGAGAAGCTCGTCTATCCTCATCTTTATTGGCTGGGTGAAGCCTATGGAAGCTGGTAGCCACTCAAGGCGCTCTCTGAGTATCTGGTTGAACTCCTCTCTTGTTTTGAAGCTCTCCCACTCGCTCTGGGGCTTTAGGATTATCCAGGTCTCTATGTAGTTAACGTCCGCAGCTTCGCCCTTCTCCGCTCTTCCTATGGTGGAGTAAGTCCTTATGACCTCGGGGAACTTTAGAGCTTCCTTCTCCATCGCCATGGCAACCCTCTTGCCCTCCTCCAGAGAGACGTTGGGGTCCATGAAAGCCTTCACTATCACCGCACCTTCCTCCAGCTCTGGAGCAAACTCCGTCCCTATGCGTGTGAGCAGAAAGAGGCTCAGGATAAAGGAGACGAAAACACCCAAGAAGAGGGGAATCCTGACCTTGAAGGTGGCATCAAGGACTCTGTCGTAAACGCTGTGTATCTTGCTCATTAACTTGCTGTAGGTCTCCTTGCCGGGGCTGAGGAAGTAGTAGCTCAGAACCGGTATGAAGGTGAAGGCTATAAGAAGTGAACCCAAAAGCGCTATTATCAGCGTCAATGCGAGAGGTTTGAAGTATTTGCCTTCTATAGACTCAAAGACGAATATGGGGGAGAAGACTATCACGATTATGAGAACCGCAAAGAGAACGGGTCTCCAAACCTCCTTGACCGAGTCCAAGACCACCGAGAACTTGAGTCCACCCTTTTTCTCCGTCAGGTGTCTGTAGATGTTCTCCACTATGACCACCGAGGAGTCCACGAACATTCCGATACCTATGGCGAGACCTCCGAGGGTCATGAGGTTCCCGCTCATGCCCGTTTCTTTCATAACTATGAAGGCTATAAGGAGTGTGAGGGGCAGGGAAGATATGACTATCAGCGACGCTCTGAAGTTGCCCATCAAAAAGGCTGTCACGAAGGCGACCAGGAGCATACCGCTGAAAAGAGCCTTCTGTATGGTGGATACCGCCTTCTCGGTCAGGTAGGCTTGGTCGTAGAGGTGTTCTATCTTCACACCCTCGGGGAGTATCTTCTGTATCTCCTTTAGTTTGTTCTTTACCTTGTCCACCACCTCCTTGGTGTTCTCGTATATCCTCTTTACCACTATGTTTCCTTGAACCTCTTTCCCGTTCATGGTGAAAGCGCCTCTTCTGTTGGGCACCTCACCCTTTACCACTCTTGCCACGTCTCTGAGATATACGCTGACACCCTTCTCTTCGTCCACCTTTATGGGGATTCTCAGCAGGTCTTCCTCCGAATACACCCTTCCCAAGCCTCTGACCACGAGGTCTCCCTCCGCGGACTGGAAAAAACCTCCTCCTACCAGAAGGTTGTTCCTCTCAAGGGCTTCTAAGAGCTCCTCAAGGGTTATTCCGTATGCTAAGAACTTGTCAGGGTTGGGGACTATCACGTAGGCGAGCTCGGGACCGAACTGGACTATCTCCTCCACACCGCCCACGCTCATTATCAGGGGACGGGCGACCCACTGCTGGAATATGGACTTTAGCTCGGCGTTGGTGTATCTGCCCTTCTCGTCGTGTATCACGTACAGAAGGGCGTTTCCGAGACCCGTGGCGTTGGGACCCATGACGGGGTTAAAGCCCTCTGGAACCTTCTCCCTTGCGTCAGGGAGCTTTTCCATAACCAGCCTTCTGGCGAAGTAGATGTCCGTCCCGTCCTTGAAATAGACGGAAACGTAAGAGAGAGCCGGCAGAGAGACGCTACGCACGAGTATGACGTCTTTGAGTCCGTTCATCACCGACTCAACGGGTATGGTTATGAGGATCTCCACCTCCTCGGCGGAGAGTCCGGGAGCCTCCGTGTATATGTTCACCTGAACGGGTGTCGGGTCTGGGAACGCGTCTATCTGGAGCTTCTTAAAGCTGTAGGCTCCGTATATTATGGTGCCCACGAGGGCTATCAGAACCAAGATTCTAAACTTCAGTATCGCCCTGAACATCTTTTACCTCCGATAAAATGAAAGTGTGAAAAAGCTAAAGAAGCTGAGCAAATTCTTTGGGGAGACCTTTCGTAATCTCGGCGTTGGTAATATCGGCTCTATACTATATCTATATGGAGAATAGAGAAAGCTGGGATTTCCTGATCTGGATGGTGCTGTCGGGTGGAGTAATCCTCTTCGTTGCCTACCTGATACTCGGTGCAGTTGCCTACTACCTTGATAAGAAGGAAACCAAGCCTTCCAATCAGTGAGCATGTCCACCCTCCTCAACTCCCGTTAGCTTGGTCTTTAGGAACACAGTTCCGCTGACAGCCACCTTTTCACCTTCTTTCAGGCCTTCTTCCACTACGTAATAGCCGTCTATCTCACCGCCCAGATGAAGCTCGCGTGCCTTGAATCCGTCCTCCTCCCATACGAAGGCGACCTTCTTGCCCTCTATATCCTGAACCGCGGATTTGGGAATCAGTATCGCCTTCCTTCCGCCCGTTTTTACCTCAAGGCTTACGAACATGCCCGGCTTTAGAGCGTGTCCCCTATTCTGCGTTATACACCTGACCTTAACTCTCCTCGTCTTTACGTCTACCTCGTGTCCCACGAAGTCTATCCTGCAAGGCAGGTTGGCACCCTTGAGCTTTACAGTAGCCGGGGAGCCTTCTCTTACGTGGCGTGCCGAGTCCTCGTCCGCCCAGCCGTAAATCCACACAGTATCGTGGGAGTGTATCTCAAAGAGTTCCCTATCAAGGCCTACGCTCTCCCCGAGAAATACCTTCTGGGAAACCACGTATCCGTCACCGGGAGACCTGAGAACCAGATGATAACCTTTAACCTCTCCGTAGCTCTCCAGCTTGGACTTCAGAGCCTCGTACTCACCTTTCGCCCTCTCGTACTCAAGCATAGAGGTGTAGTATCTGGTGTAGTCTATGACCTTTTCCCTGTAGAGCTGTGCGTCCCTCTCGTAAACCTTTTTGGAACTTTCCATCTTAACCTTGGCCATCTTCAGCTCGCCTATCAGGTTCGCCAGCTCAGGGGAGTATATCTCCGCCACGGGAGTTCCCCTTTTGACTCTGTCGCCCTCCTTCACGTAGAGCTTTCTGATTATGCCCTCAAGGGGACTATAGACCGCGTAGCTGGTGAGGGGGTTCTCTCTGACCTCCGCCGGGAGTTTCAGGATTTTCCCGGTGGGCTCCCGCTTGACCTCGTAAAGCTCAATTCCCAAAGCTTTCGCCTGTTCCTTGGAAAGGTGTATCTTTTCTTTGTGCTCCTCCCCGTGTCCGTGCTCGTGGCCTTCTCCGGCGAAGGCTATCAGACTAAAGGCTAAACCTGTCAAGATAAACTTTCTCATCTCTTCCAACCTCCTAAGGAGATGAACTCCGCATAGGTTCTGTGGATTTCCCTAAGAAGCTCCGCCCTGCTTATCAGAAGCTCGTAATATCTGTTCCTTATGTCCGAAAGCTCTAAGAGGGTTATGGCCCTCAAGCGGTAGCTCTTGAGTCCAAGCTCAAGCTCCCTCTCCGAGTTCGGGAGCAACTCCCGGTCAAACCTGCCCAGCTCCTTGATTAGGGTCTCGTATCTGAGCCTCACGGAGCTGAGCCTGTTCTTTATCTCAAGCTTGAGAGCTTCAAGCTCCTTTGCCAAGGCCTGCTTCCTGTAAAGGCTCTGGAGAATCTCCCCCTGTCTCCTGTAAAAGACGGGTATCTCGGCACTCAAGGTTGCCCTCAGGCCGTAGTAGCCCGCCTCCGAGTCCTCCAGTATCACGCCCGTGCTCAGGGTAGGCTTGGCCAACGCCTTTTCCAGCTCTATCCGTCTCTCAAGGCTCTTAATTTCCTTTTTTATAGAAGCCACCTGCGGTAGCAGGTCTATGTTTACATCGTATAGCCTCCTTACCTCCTCAAGGCTTCCCTCTACGTCATTGACCTCCGTGTTCAAGAGGGTGGAAAGCTCCTTCAGGGAGCTCTCGTAATCGGCCTTGGCCACCTTAACCTTTACACCGATTAATCCCTTCTCCCTCCTTATCCTGAACACCTCCAGCTGGGTAGTCTCTCCCATCTGGTAGGACTTCTCTATGAACTCCTGAAGCTGGGAAGCGGTCTTTAGAGCCTCCTGCCATATACGGAGAACCTCCTTTCTGTACAGAGCCTCGTAGAACTTCCTGTAGGTGTCCCCTATAAGCTGCCTCTTGGCCACCTCAAGGCTCTGTAGAAAGGCCTCTCTCTGCTCTTCTACCACTCCTGCGCTCTTCTGGCGCACTCCCCAGAGGGGTATGGGTTGCCTCAGCTCCAGCAGGTTCAGGAACCTCTCCCTCGGACCTCCGCCCTTGGAGGTGGTCAGAAATCCGCTCTCAAAGGTAAGCTCCGGGTTCCCGAAGGCCAAGGCGCTTTTGCGCATTCCATCAAAGACTTTGGCCTCTCTCTCCATCGCCTTGATTCTCAGGTTCTTCTCCAAGGCAAGCTCAAGTGCCCGTTCCACCTCTATCCCGAAGCCGAGCGCCGACAAACTTAGAAATACCAAAACTAAAAACATACCTTTACCTCCTACGGGATTGAAGGGATTTCTCCGTCCTTAAACGATGGAGAAAGGTATCAAATGATGAGCTTGACGGAGTTTATTAGGGTTATTAATGGTGGTTTTAGGGACTCCCTAACGGGACGGTGGGAGTAGTCCTTGAGATACTTGCCGTAAACCGGCTTAATATCGCTAAGGCCTACCGATAGCAGGTTTACGTCCTTCTCTAAGCTCAGCTTTACGAACTTGTCTCCGAAGAGCTTTATGTGGAGTTCCTCCTCGGATACGTCCTTGAGGTCAAGCTTCTCTACGTGTATGTGCCCCTTGCCGCCGGTGTGGATACACACCACGTAATCGGAAACTCCGGCAAAGGAGTTGAGCGTGAAGCCCAAGAGAACTGCCAAAAGGACTATCAACCTCATTACTAAGAAATAATGATATTACAATAATCCAAAAAGGAAAGCGGAAGTTAAGGGAAGGGGTAGCCTTCGGGGGACTACCTCACTTCGCATACTCAACGCTCCTTAACTCCCTTATAACCACCACCTTTATCTGTCCGGGATACTCCATCTCTTCCTCTATCTTCTTGGCTATCTCCTTGGAAAGCACGTAGGCATCCTCGTCGCTAACCTGGTCCGGGTTGACTATTATCCTTACCTCTCTTCCCGCCTGAACGGCGTAGGCGTTGGCCACACCTTCAAAGGACTTAACTATCTGCTCTATCTTCTCAAGTCTCTTTAGGTAAGCCTCAAGGGTCTCCCTTCTGGCTCCCGGCCTTGCGGCCGACAGAGCGTCCGCCGCACACACCAAGGCCACCTCGGGATACCTTACGGGTTCCTCTTCGTGGTGAGCCTTTATCGCATTTATCACGGCGTCAGGCTCTCCGTATCTCCTGCACAGCTCCACGCCTATGTCTGTATGTGAGCCGCCTACCTCGTGGGATATGGCCTTACCTATGTCGTGGAGAAGTCCGGCTCTGCGCGCCAGCTTCGCATCAAGCCCGAGTTCCTCCGCCATGAGGCCGGCTATGTGAGCCACCTCTTTGGAGTGGAGCAGAACGTTCTGCGAGTAGCTGGTTCTGAAGTAGAGCTTGCCTATGTAGTAGTAGAGCCTGGGGTCTATATCGTGAAGCTCCAGCTCAAAGGCGACCTCCTCGCCCATCTTGCGTATCTTATCGTCCAAGTCCTTCTTAACCTCGTCAACCACCTCCTCTATCCTCGCCGGGTGTATCCTTCCGTCTTGAATCAGCCTCTCCAACGCCTCCTTGGCTATCTCACGACGCATGGGGTCAAAGGAGGATAGGGTCACCACGTCGGGGGTGTCGTCTATTATGAGGTCAACTCCCGTTAAAAGCTCAAAGGTTCTTATATTTCTGCCTTCCCTTCCTATTATCCTGCCCTTGAACTCGTTGCTCGGCAGTTCCACCGTGGTGGTGGTGTAGTTTATGGCTATCTGGGGAGAGAGGCGCTGCACCGAGGTAAGGATAATCCTCTTGGCCTCTCTGTCCGCCTTCTTCATGGCCTCCTCTTCTATGCTCTTCATGAGCTTTATGGCTTCCAGTCTGGTCTCCTCCTCCACCTTTCTCAGGATTTCCTCTCTGGCCTCCTCCATGGTCAAGGAAGCTATCCTCTGAAGCTCTAAGAGCTCCTTTTCTTTTAGCTTCTGTATCTCCTCTTCCTGCTCCTTAAGCCTCTTCTCCCTATCAAGGATCTCCATCTCTTTAAGCTCCACCTGCCTCTCTAACTCCCTTACCTCCTTCTCCCTCTTGTAGATTTCCTCCTCCCGTCTCTCAAAGACCTCCCACTTTCTATCCAGCTGCCTCTCCTTTTGCAGAAGACCGCTCTCCAGCTCCTTTAGCTCTCTTCTCTTCTCCTCTATCTCCCTCTTTCTGTCCTCAAACTCTCCCCTGAGCCTCTCCAGCTCCCTCTCGTACTTCTCCTCGTACTCCTTCCTGACACGCTGGCGAATCTCCTCCGCCTCTTTGCGAGCCTGCTCTAAGATAACTCTCGCCTCCTGTCTGGCCTCCTCCTTTATCCTGTCTATCTCCTCTTGAGGTATGCCCCTCTCCACTACCTTTTCCACTACCTTAACTTCCGGCTCAGGCTTCTTACCTTTTAAAACCAAGAAACTCACCAGGCCTCCGATGATTATTCCCACTACCGCACTGACGGCTATTAAAACTTCCATGACTTACCTCCTTGTGTGTGTATGGTCTCACGCTCCGTTATGAGGATATCCATGGGAACGTCCCACGGCTCCCTCGGGACGAAATCTACCAGCTGAAAGGAGTAGAGGACTCCCACCTTCAGAGCCTCCGTTTGGGATAAGAACCTGTCGTAGTACCCTTTGCCGAAACCGAGCCTGTAGCCTTCCCTATCAAAGGCAACTCCCGGAACTGCCACCATATCTATATCCTTCGGTTGGGAAGGAACGCAGGGTTCGGGCTCAGGTATGCCGAACCTACCCCCCGACAGCCACGAGGGGTTTTCAACACGGCAAGCCTGAATCCGCTCGCCTACAACCTTAGGTAGGAACAGCTCCTTACCGGAGGATATGAGCTCGTCAAACAGGGGTCTTACGTCAGGCTCTCCGTCGGTGGGATAGAAGAGCATGATCCGGTGGAAGTTATGGGACAGGTGCAGAAGCCTCTCTCTTATGGGTTGGGATAGCTCCTGCACCCTATCCCTTTCAAGGGAGTTTCTCTTCTTTCTTAATTTTGTCCTAAGCTCTTTTTTGCTTAATACCAAAATCTTCCACCTCCTTTTCAGGAGGGGAAGGCAAGTCTTTAGCCCGCCCTGCCGTGATTTAAGAGATGTAGGTGGGCCTCTGAATTTTAGGTGGGTACCCTCTCGGAGAGCCCTCTCAGAGCCCCGCCGAAGCCGGGTTCCCTTTCAGCCCACTTGTAGGCCCCAATTACAATCTCCAAACCACGAACAGGGCAGGCGGAATTCTATCTCAACGTAGCTCCCAAGGAGTCTCTCAACCTCCTTAACAGGTTATCAATAATCCCGTTAACCTCTTCATCGGTTAGGCTTTTCTCATAACTCCTCAGTATCAGTCTAACGCCTACGCTCTTCTTGCCTTCCCCTAACTTCTCTCCTGTATAAAAGTCAAAAACCATAACTTCTTCCACCGTACCCTTTATATGAGATTTAATCTCATTTATTAATTTAAGCACGGAGACGTCTTTGTCCACCAAAATAGCTAAGTCCCTGATAGCAGGGGGAAATTTAGACATCGGTTTGTAGCTCTTGAGCTTATCGCTCAGCAGAGGTTCTAAGTTAAGCTCCATTAGGTAAACTTCCGAGTTCAGCTCAAGCTGGGCAGATAGCTTGGGGGACAGCTTGCCCAAGTACCCTACTCTGTTGCCTTCCAGGTGCAGCGTGGCCGACACAAAGGGGTGCATGAAGGGCAGGCTCTCTTGCACAGGTTCAAGCTCTGCAGACGCCAGCTCCGAGATGGAGTAAAGCAGCTCTAACAGCTCAAGGTGCGACCAGTTCTCCTCTTTGGGATACAGGCTCTTAAGTCCTGATAGAAGAACTCCCAAACGCGTCTCTTCACCCTGTTGCGAGTAAACTTTCCCTATCTCAAAGATGGCTACCTCTTGATTATGGCTCTTCAGGTTATCCCGAGCGTTCCTTATCAAGGAGGGAATCAAAGATGAGCGCATAAATCTCTGGCTGGGAACGAGGGGGTTCAACAGACTCACGGAAGGCACTTCCAAGCCTAAGAGCTCGTAGAGCTTTTCGTCCTCAAAGGGTATGTTTATAACCTCTCTAAGTCCCTTGTCCCTACAGAGCCTTCTGAGTTCTTCCAAGCGTTCGCTCTTTAGCTTTCCCTTGACCGGCAGGTGAAGGATGTCAGACTCGTAGCTCTCGTATCCCCTGATGCGCATTATCTCCTCTATCAGGTCCACGTCTCTGGAGATATCAAAGCTCCTGTGAGCCGGAACCTCCGCCTCAAGTCCACACTCCTTGGGACTGCAGGGAATTTCCAGTGAGCTGAGAATACGCACGGCCTCCTGAGTATCGTAGTCCTCCCCCGAGTATCTTTCGTATTTGCCGGCACTCAGGAATATCCTTTTAGGTCGGTAGGGTTCCGGATAGTGGTCTCTTACCGCCTTAAGGCTTCCCCCGGCAAGGTGCAACATCAGCTCTAAGGCGTAGTTCTGAGCCTTCTCAAGGTGTTCTATATCCGTGTTTCTCTCAAACCTGTAAGAGCTGTCCGTCTGAATGCCCAGGCCTTTGGAAGCTTTCCTGACCCGTTCGGGTGAGAAGTAGGCGGCCTCTAAGAGAACGTTCTTCGTGTCCCAAGATACCGAACTCTCCAGACCCCCTATAACCCCGGCTATGGCAACGGGAACGGACTCGTCGGCTATAACGAGTATGTCTTCGGAAAGCTCGTATTCCCGCGAGTCTAAAGCGAGTATTCTCTCACCTTTCCTTGCGGAGCGAACCACTATACCCCCCTTTAGCTTATCCAAATCAAAGGCGTGGAGAGGCTGTCCGTCTCTGAGGAGTATGTAGTTGGTTATGTCCACCACGTTGTTTATGGACTTGATACCGCTCTGCCAGAGCCTCCTCTTAAGCCACAGGGGGGATTCTTCCACCTTCAAACCCTCTATGACCGCTCCCCTGTACCTTTTACAATCGGCATCTTCCACTTTCAAGCTCAGCTCGCCCGAGATTTCAAAGGTAGGATACCGAGGCTCCCTTTTGGGAAGTCCGAAGACTGCGGCTATGTCCCTTGCCAAACCCCTGACGCTCAAGACGTCTCCCCTGTTGGGGGTTATGTCCAGCTCTATCAGGGGCTCCCCTAAACCTAAGAGTTCCTCAACGTTATCGTTCAAGGAAACCTCTTCCCGTATCTTTAAGACCCCCTGAGAGGACTCCTCAAGTCCCAGGTCTTGAGCCGATAGCAGAACTCCCTCGGAGTTTACACCCTCAATGACCCTCTTCTCAACCCTGTTTTCACCTACCCTCGCGCCTACGGGAGCTACCACCACGACGTCCCCTGTGGAAAGGGTCGTATCTGCGGTAATCACCTGCAACTGACCCCTGTCAGTGGAAAGCTTGACAACTACGAGGTCTTCCCTCTTGGGGTGCACTTGGGTCTCAAGCACCTTACCCAGAACCACACCCTTTAGTTCCACACCGAAGGTATCAACGAACGCCTCTACGCTCTGCAGTGAGAGTCTATCCGCTATCTCCTCCGGACTTGTGTCGGACAGCTCAACAAACTCGGACAGCCAAGAGTAGGGGATACGCATAGTCCAATCTATATTAACACACTTAAGCTATCGCTAACCTTACCTGGCTTGAGGTAGAATAAAGACTTCAGTATGCGTAGCCTCATATCAAGCCTTGACCTGAGCAGAGAGGAGATCCTTGACATACTAAAAAGAGCGAGGGAATTCAAAGAGGGTAAAAGGGTTGAGCTGCAGGGAGACCTGGCTCTTCTATTCTTTGAGGCATCAACGAGAACGCGGGTATCCTTTGAAAAGGCCGCCAAGGATTTAGGCCTGAGCACCTACATCGTAATCTCCTCCCAAAGCTCCATAACCAAAGGCGAGAGCTTCTACGATACCTTAAAGACCTTTGAGGCGCTCGGATTTAAAGCCGTAGTCTTTAGGGTCCCCTTCGTACTCTATCCCTACAAAGACCTGGTGCAATCTCTAAAGCTCTCCCTCGTGAACGCGGGGGACGGAACCCATCAGCACCCTACGCAAGGCTTGATAGACCTGTTCACTCTAATGGAAAACTTCGGCTCACTGGAGAACCTAAAAGTCCTTTACGTGGGAGACATTCTCTTCAGCAGGGTTTTCCGTTCAGGTGTTCCGCTTTTGAGGGAGTTCGGAGCAAGGGTCTCCGTGTGCGCTCCCAAAACGCTCCTTCCCAGGGAAACGGGAGTATTCGGCCTTGAAGAGGTGTTTGACGAGCTTGACGAGGCTCTTGAGTGGGCCGATGTGGCCGTATGGCTCCGGCTCCAGGAAGAGAGGCAAAAAGAGAGCTACATACCCTCAAAGGAAAGCTACTTCAAGAAGTTCGGGCTGACCAAGGAAAGGCACGAGAGCTTCAAGGGCGTATTTATGCACCCGGGGCCCGTAAACAGGAACGTGGACATAGATGGCGACCTGATTTACTCGGACAAGTCCCTTATCTACGAGCAAGTTCAAAACGGTCTCTCCGTCAGAAAGGCGGTTCTTGAGTGGATTATGGAGTAGCGGCGCAGTATTTATCCTTATATATCTCCCTCAGATGCTCGGGCAGTTTATCTGCGGGATACTTTCCCTCGGCTATCTTATTTAGGTGCCACCACCATTTTTCAAGGGGTTGGCCATCGTCGTCCTGCAGGCTAAGGCCATATACTCTCTTGGCGATGTCCATGTAGTACGGTATGTCTTCAAAGAAGAGCTTGTCGTAAAACTTTATCTCCTGAGCATCGTTAAGACCGGCTCTATCAATTTCTTCTCTAATACCTTGAAGCTCAAAGAATATATCTTCAAATTCAGCTACCGCCGCTCCCCATCTATTTATTAAAAGCTCTGCAGCTTCTTTAACAGCTCCTCCATGTCCCATGTCTTTAATATACGCACTTCTATTTCCTTATACCACTCCTCGTAAGATGCGTACTTCGCTTTCCAGGAGAACAAGGTAATCCTTTTATTCGGAGCCTCCACTACTGCCAGGTGTTCTTCTGAAGCAACTATCAGCCTTCCACCGACCTGCTTCAAGATTTTTGAATACCTACCTTTAAGCGTGCGTGTAAACATCAAGTCAAGCTCTGAGGGACTTTTTATATTCCAGCCGTCTATATACTTCCTCTTGATATAGTGCAACATAAGGTTATCCTTCGGATTTTCTAAAAACTCTTGAACTTCTCGGGGCAGGTTCGTTCCAAACCTATACCTGAGCCTTTTAATCTCCTTTTCCAAAGCTTTGGAGCTTATCTTCTCCTTCCACCTTCCTTCTCTAACCGTCTTTCCTATAACTTCCAGAACATCAAGCTCTTCTTCGCCTATTCTCAGAGCAAGCTCTTTTCTTTTGTAAAACCTTGCGTTCTCGCTGTTCCTGAGCTTTTTTACATCTACGCCTAAGGCTTCAAGGTTCCGAATATACCGCGGAATGCCTTTGCTCATGTTCAGAGGCATATTCTACATTTGCCAAATTCTGAGCGGATTATGGAGTGGTGGCGCAGTACTTATCCTTATATATCTCCCTTAAATGCTCGGGTAGTTTATCTACGGGATACTTCCCCTCGGCTATCTTATTTAGGTGCCACCACCACTTTTCAAGGGGTTGGCTGGGGTCGTCCTCTATCTTAAAGCCGTGCCACCTGAGGGAGTTTTTTAGGAAATAAGCAAGCCTTCTTAAGAGTGCTCTGTCCGCAAACTTGGTAATTTCATCTTCATCAGCTCTATACTCGTATATAAGCTCTCTCTGCTTCTGAAGGTCAAAGGGAACATTCTCAAACTCAAAAACCATCGTGCGGTAGTTCTTCACAAGAGCCTGCTTAGAATATGTCTTAACTGCCATAGTCTAATTATAGGTTTTCCCGTCTGTCTTGCATAGTCCCCGTAGTCTTCGTATTGCTCCTCAAGTTCAAAGATAGTTATCTTTGTATCCGGTGGGTGAATAACGGCCACGTATCTTCCAAGTTCAAGAGCTATCCTGTCTCCCTGTCTGTACACAAGAGCTTCTGCATCTTTGATGTGTTTTGTGAACATCTTGTCAAGTTCTTCAGGGCTCTTGAGGTTCCAGCCGTCTATGTATTTCCTCTTTATAAAGTGAAGCGTTAAGCTGTCTATCTCTTCTTTACCTTCCAGTAAGCTTTTTACCTCTTTTGGGAAGCTGCCGAAATCTCCGAAAGTATCAATGAGGTCATCAATCAGAAATCGTGTTTTTACCTTCTCCTTCCACCTTCCTTCTCTGAGCGTCCTGCCTATAACTTCCAGAACATCAAGCTCCTCTTCGCCTACTCTCAGAGCAAGCTCTTTTCTTTTGTAAAACCTTGCGTTCTCGCTGTTCCTGAGCCTTTTTACATCTATGCCTAAGGCCTCAAGGTTCCGAATATACCGCGGAATGCCTTTGCTCATGTTCAGAGGCATATTCTACATTTGCCAAATCCCTTGTTTCGCAGGGATAACTCAAATGAGGTTGCCCGAGGGCTAAAAACTCTCCGGGCGATAGGATTGTCTTAATCCCTCAGTTAGCAGGAATGACATCAACAAGCTGGCAATCTATGGACTTTATGTCAAAGTCCAGCGGACGCAATCCCTTTCTTTGCAGGGATAACTTCAACTTGTATGTCAAGCTCCAAAGGAGCACCGCAGGGAAGGAGTCGCAATCCCTTTCTTTCCAGGGATAACTGCAACTTCGCTAAAACCTTCCCTGAACCTATCTTCCTTCTGGACTTGTCGCAATCCCTTCCTTTCCAGGGATAACTGCAACACGTGGAGTATGCAGAAATGAAGGGTAGGTATAGCATCGTGGAGTCGCAATCCCTTTCTTTCCAGGGATAACTGCAACCTGAGGTGAAAAAGGACTGGGCAGGAGACAAATTTTTGGAATTGTCGCAATCCCTTTCTTTCCAGGGATAACTGCAACTTGGAACCTCCTCCCTCTACTAAGAAATAACTCTTCCCCTCGTCGCAATCCCTTTCTTTCCAGGGATAACTGCAACCC
>JALWEG010000018.1 GCA_027014155.1 Aquificaceae bacterium | reverse complement strand
AATTTACTCCACAAATGTTTTCCGGTCAACTTCTATTTTAACGCCCTTACGGGCGACACTCCGTATCTCCTCCCTTACGGAAGGAGTCTTGGAGTGTTTTTTGAGATAAATTTACATCGCCTTTTATGTCAAGTCTGTGAGCTTTACCCACCAATTTGCTAAAGCTCTCTACTCCCTCCCTTTCCATAAACTCCCTCAGACCTTCTATTACCTTTAGAGGTGCGAAGGGTTCGTAGAAGTTGGCCGTTCCCACCTGAACGGCACTCGCACCCGCGTAAATGTGCTCAAGGGCGTCCTCGTGGGTGGTAATGCCTCCAACACCCACGATGGGTATGCGGAAGCCAAATCTCTCAAAGGTCTGCCATATCATACGCACCGCCACGGGGAGTATCGCGGGACCCGAAAGTCCCCCCGTCTTGGTGGACAGCTCCGGTCTGGCCTTCCTTATGTTTATCCTCATTCCCAAAAGGGTGTTTATCAGGACGAGACCGTCCGCTCCAGAATCTACGCACACCTTTGCAAACTCGGTTATATCGGACACATTGGGAGACAGCTTAACCAGCAGAGGCTTTCTTATCTTTGCCTTGATTCTCTCTACCAAAGAGCCAAGAACCTTGGGGTCGTGGCCGAAAACTATGCCACCCTTCTTTACGTTGGGGCACGAGACATTCAGCTCGTAGGCCACTATCTTGTGGGCGCTCTCAAGAGCTAAGCATACCTCCACATACTCCTCTTCGCTCTCACCGAAGACGTTGGCTATGAAGTGGGTATCTATCTTCTCTATCTGAGGATAAAGCTCCTTAAGGAAGCTCTCAACGCCCGGGTTTTGCAACCCTATGGAGTTGAGCATACCGCAGGGTGTCTCAATTATACGCGGCGTCTCGTTGCCCGGCCGGGGCCTAAGGGATATTCCCTTGGTTACCACCGCACCCAGCTTTGAGACATCGTATATGCGGGTAGCCTCAATCCCGTATCCAAAGGTTCCGCTCGCAACCCATACGGGATTCTTGAACCTTATACCGAAAAGCTCAATTGATAAGTCCGCCATACCTTACTTATACCAAAGATTCCTATCCAAAGGGATTACCTTCTCGCCCTCCTTGAACATGTGCAGGTATTCTCTTACGAACCTGTCTCTGAAGTAGGCGGGGTTTTTCCTAATCTTGCCATGGACTATGCGGAGCTTGGTGTTGTATTTTTTCTCTTTCTCCACCAGCTCCTCTATGTGCATGGTGGCTATCTTAAGCCGTGCCACGTTCATGAGGTTGAGCTCGGAAAAGACCAGGTTCTTGATGAAGTAAAAGAGGGAAAGAACCAGAAATAAAAGGGATACCCTCTTAAGGAGTGAGATACCTTCGGTAGTGCTCTTTCCCCATAAACTCAGCATCGTAATCCAGCTCTTCCTCTATCCTCAAAAGCTCGTTGTACTTGGCAATCCTGTCCGTCCTTGAGGCGGAACCGGTCTTAATCTGGCCGGCGTTGGTGCCCACGGCCAGATGGGATATAAAGGTGTCCTCCGTCTCCCCCGAACGGTGGGAAACTATTACACCGTAGCCGTTGTCCTTTGCCAGCTTTATGGTGTCCAAGGTCTCGGTCAGGGTCCCTATCTGATTCAGCTTTATGAGTATGGCGTTCGCCACGCCCATCTCTATGCCTTCCCTCAGAGTTTCGGGATTGGTGGTAAAGAGGTCGTCCCCTACCAGCTGAACCTTTGTGCCCAGCTCTTTGGTCAGTATCTTCCAACCTTCCCAATCGTTCTCCGAAAGGGGGTCCTCTATGGAAACCACGGGGTAGTCCCTTATGAGCTCCTCGTAGAAGGCTACCATCTCTTGAGCTGAGAGCTTCTTTCCTTCCAAAGTGTACACTCCGTTCTCAAAGAACTCCGAAGAGGCTACGTCAAGAGCTAAGAGAACGTCCTCCTGGGGCCTGTAGCCCGCCTTCTCTATCGCCATCAGGAGCAGGTCTAAGGCCTCACGGGTTGAACTCAGATTAGGTGCGAAACCCCCTTCATCCCCCACGTTGGTGCTGTGTCCCTTCTCCTTCAAAACCTTCTTGAGCGTGTGGAACACCTCCACGCCGCAGCGCAGAGCTTCGCCGAAGGAGTCCCCGTAAACGGGCAAAATCATAAACTCCTGAATATCAAGGGGGTTGTCCGCATGGGCACCTCCGTTTATCACGTTCATTAAAGGCACGGGCATGCGGTTGGCAAAGATACCTCCCAAATACCTGTAGAGGCTTATACCCAGCTCTTGAGCGGAAGCCCTCGCCACAGCCATACTGACACCTAAGATGGCGTTCGCACCCAAGTTGCTCTTGTTGGGCGTTCCGTCTATCTCAATCATGTACAGGTCTATGTCCCTCTGGTTGAGGGATTCCATACCCAGGAGTTCCGCGGCCAAGGTTCCGTTTACGTTATCCACCGCCTTGAGGACACCCTTGCCCATGAATCTGTCTGGGTCCTTGTCCCTAAGCTCTAAGGCCTCCCTCTCGCCGGTTGAGGCTCCGCTGGGAACTATGGCCCGTCCGACCGCACCGCTCTCAAGGTGAACCTCCACCTCTACCGTTGGGTTCCCTCTGGAGTCCAAGACTTCCCTTCCTTGTATGTGAACTATGGCAGACATGGGTATCTATTTTACCCCAAGAATCTTATCCACCTCTTCCGTAGGAAGAGGTTTTGATAAGTAAAAGCCCTGAACCATGTCGCAGCCTATATCGGCTAAAATCTCAAGGTGTTGACGAGTCTCAACCCCCTCCGCCACCGTCTTAATCCCGAGGGAATGTGCCAGATGGACTATGCCTTGCACTATGCTTCTCTTCTTTCTGTCCTCGGTTATGGCTCTGGTAAAGGATATATCTATCTTTATCACGTCTATGGGCAGCTCGCCGAGGTAGCTCAGGGAGGAAAAGCCCGTTCCGAAGTCGTCAACCGCAACCTTCAAGGCTCCACCGTAGAACTTGAGCTCGCCGAGTATCTTCTTGGTCTCCTCAAGATTTTCAACCAAAGCTCTCTCCGTAATCTCAACGGTCATAAAAGCGCTCCAAACCTTGGCTACGTTCACGAGCTTATCTATAAACTCCTTCCGCCTGAAGCTCTTGGCAGAGAGATTAAAGGATATAGGGATATCCCACCTGTTTACCTTATTTATCACCTCCTCCAAAGCCCAGCTCTCAAAATCCTTTAGAAACGGGCTGTTCTCAAGATTGTCTATAAATTGAGCGGGGTTGTAAATGGTTCCGTCCCTGTCTCTTATTCTTGCCAAGGCTTCAAGTCCCGCCACCTTAAGATTGGAAGTGTAAAAGTAAGGCTGAAAGTAAAAGAGGAAGAGCCCTTCGCTGACCGCTCTCTCTATGAGGCCTTCCGTTTTCAGGAAACCTCTCGCCTTCTCCTCTATAGACTGGTCGTAGAACTTCACCACACCGGCTCCCTCCCTCTTACTTTCCGAGAGGGCAAGGCTGGCGTGCTCGTAAAGGGTGCTAAAGCTCTTTCCGTCGTCCGGATACAGGGCTATGCCACCGTTTAGGTTTACCTTTATGCTCTTCCCGTTTACCCGCAGGGGTTTTTTCACCAAATCCTCTACGCTCTTCTCAACGAGCAGAGCGTCCTCCTTTCTCTTGAGTTTCAAAAAGACCGCAAACTCGTCTCCGCCTACCCGGGAAACCAAGTCCTCCTCTCTGAACCTCCTCTTCAGCAGCTCTCCTACGGTCGCAAGCAACCTGTCTCCCAGAGAAGCTCCGTAGGTGGTATTTATGTAGGTCAGGTTGTAAACGTCCAGCACCAAGAGGGCGTAGATGTCTCCGGGGTCTCTCTCCAATATCTCGGACACCTTAAAGGAAAAGCCTGTGAAGTTATACAGGCCGGTTATTACGTCCTTGAACCTTAGCTTCTCAAGCTCTTCGGAGAGGGTTATTTCCTTCGTTATGTCTCTCCCTAAACCTATAAACTTCCTGGTACCCTTAGCTATATCCACCGGTATTATCTTTTCCTCAAGATAGAAGAGACTTCCGTCCTTCTTCCTGTTGACGAAGACGGCGTTGAACTCCTGCCCCGCAAGAATCGTTTCCCACAGCTTCCTGTAAAAGCTCTCCGATTGATAGCCCGACCGGAATACGTTGGGCTTGCTTCCTACAAGCTCCTCCCTTGAATATCCCGTAAGGGTGCACACGAAATCGTTTACGTACTCTATGATTCCATCTTCGTCGGTAATCATCACCCACTCGTCGGACCTCTCCACCGCCTTCTGCAGAATCAGGCTACTCCTGAGCTTTTCCATCTTGTTCAAAGCGAAGCTGATATCTTCTTTCAGCTCTTCTAAAAGCTTTTCCGTTTCTCTATCAAAGTAGTGGGGTTCCTTCGCATACACGTTCAGCACCGCCACGACCTTGCCCTCCTTCTCAAGGGGGATAGCGGCGGAGGAAAGAAAGCCCCTTTTGAGCATTTCATCTCGCCAAGGTTCCATAATCGGATTGGCGGCGGTGTCGGGGTTGATGAAAATCTTTCCATCTCTGAACGCCCTTGCGGTGGGTCCCCTGCCTTCCGGACACTTTTCTCCTACCGCAATCTTTATCTTGCTTAGATAACCCTGCTCTTCTCCGCAGGCATAGATAGCCTTAAAGAGCTTGCCTTCCTCATTGGGAACGCCTATCCAAACGAACTTTATATCCAGCTCGCGGGTAAGAGCAACGCAAATCGCATCGTAGAGTTCCTCTTCCGTTAGCACGTTGATTATGGCCTGATTTATGTTTCTCAGAGCATCGTAGAGCTTCTTATACCTGACCTCCTTAGTTCTGTCCACGATGAACACCAGACCGGCGTGCTTGCCTTCGTAAAAGATGGTTTCGGAGAAGGCCAAGACGTATTTAGAAGAACCGTAGCGGCTTTTGAGCTTGAGGTTTTCGTAAAACTTGGGGAAGTACTCACCTTTGAGCCTCCTTTCCTTTGTGATTCTAATATCTCGGGCAGCTTCTCCCTCTATTATCTCGTCTGGACTCATACTTTTAAGCTCCTCTTCTGAGTATCCCAAAAGCCTCTGCAGTGTTTGGTTCGCATACTCTATGGTGTCTCCGTAGACCAATATTCCTATGTGGGGATTGTCGTAGATAGCCTTTGCGATATCAAAAAACCTTTTGAACCTTGAGAGAGTTTTTACCGGAAGCCTTACATGGCCAAGTTCCTTAAACTCCTCTTCTTTTACGGGTTCAAGCTTATCCTTGAGCCGGGGCAAAAGTGCACGGAGCTTCTCCTTTAATTTAGGCTTAACCATCAAGAAGTGGGGCCAACTGAAGCTGAGTTTGCGTGCGGTGCGGAGCTGCGGAAAGCGGTTCAGAGCTTGACCGTAAACTATGCCATAAGCAGCTCTCCCTTCAACCAAGTCTTCATAAACCTCGCTCTGTCTCTTACGGCAGATAATATCCGAACCCAGCAGGTCTAACCTGTCTGTGTAGAGAAAGGGCACCAGATAATCCTCAAGACAGGCCACTGATACGGCACTGCTGCGGGACTTTTGCTCTTTCAGGGCTACGAATAGAAGCCTATCCTCTTTACCCTTGGCGACGGGAACGTATCCCCTCTCATATAGCTCCAACGCGAGAACCGGGTTCACGTAATATAGCTCTCCTTCCCCATGGAGGTCTATGGAATCGCTCAGGACTACATCAAGCTCCGTTTCCCTCCCAAGCTTTTCTTTAAGCCTTTCCCAAAAAGGACGCTCAAGCTCAAAGTTGTGAGGACATACGTTTAGCTTTATAACTTGTCCCATTATCTCATCTTTTCCAATAAAGTCCTGTAAGCTTTACATACAAGCCCCAAGCCTACAGATATTAATATAAAGTAAAAGAACGGCTCCGAACGGCAGGAAAAGGAGCTAAAATTCTCTTTGTGAATATTAGAACTCCCCTATTGGCCACGGACGTAGTTATAAAGCTGTGGGAAAATGGGGGGTTTAGAGGCATTGTTTTGATAGAGAGACTGAATCCTCCAAAGGGCCTGGCGCTACCGGGGGGATTCGTAGAGGTAGGTGAGAGTGTAGAAGAGGCGGCTCTGAGGGAGATGAAGGAGGAGACCGGTCTTGAGGTTAAGCTCAAAAGGCTCTTGGGCGTTTACTCAGACCCCTCCAGAGACCCGAGGGGACACGTAGTATCCGTGGTTTTTGTTGCCGATGCGGAAGGAAAACCGAAGGCGGGAAGCGATGCCAAGCTGGTGCATGTCTATAAGCTTGAGGAAATTCCCTTAGACAAACTGGTGTTTGACCACGGAAAGATTCTCTCTGACTTCTTGAGTTCCCTTTAGAGCAAGGCTACCGGTTGATGTTTTCAGAAAATCTTCGTATTATTGAGGTAAAGTATGAAAAGAGTTTTCACCTCCCTTATTGACATCGCGAAAGGAATAACTGTAGGGTTGTTTATAGCTTCGGTCGTTAGCCTCGTCGTCCAAAAAAATCAATCGGGATGGTTATTGTTCGGTGGATTTGTAGTAGCCTTCCTTATTACTATACTTTTCGCTATATTATACGATAGGAGGTTTCCGAATGGCGAATAACGAACTGCTCCTCATGCTCTTTTTAACTTTCACGCTTCTTATAGTAACCTTCTTGGTTCTATGGTTCTATTCTAAACCTAAAACTTCTTCGGCGAAGTAAAGTGAAAACTAAGGAGAAGGGGCCACAAAGCTACCAACAATTTTCGCGGCTACCTCGGTGCCCCTTATATCCACCTGAAACACTTCGGGTACGTCAAGCTTGTCCACGTCTAAGAGTCCCATAGCTATACCCGCCCTTAGAGTTGGAGAGAAGGTGCCGCTGGTTATCACGCCGACCTTATCCCCCTTCCAGAGAATTGGATACCCCCTTCTCGGCACGCCTTTGCCTTCAAGAAGGAGCTTTACAAGCTTCCTCCTGGGCTTTTGAGCCAAGAGAGCTTCCTTCCCTATAAAGTCCTTGTCAAAACTTACAAACCTGTCCAATGAAGCCTCAAGGGGTGTTATATCTTCAGACAACTCGTTCCCGTAAAGGGGAAAACCTGCCTCTATGCGCAGCACGTCCCTGGCTCCGAGTCCACAGGGTTGCGCTGAGGAAGACAGTTCCTTAAACAGTTCCCTGCCCGTCTCTACGTCCGTGTATATCTCGTATCCCCTCTCTCCCGTATAGCCGGTCCTGGACACCATGGTGTTTCCGAACCTTTTAAAGCGGTAATACTTAAGCTCTGAAACGTCGTAAAACCTGCTCAACAGACCCTCTGAGTCTCTCCCTTGCAGAGCTATCTGTAGCGTTCTATCGGACACATCTTCAATCGGAAAGTGCTCTCCTATCCATTCCCTCACCTTAACCCTGTTACCGGCATTGGCGCAGATGAAAAACTCCCGGGGGGAAATCATGTAAACGGTTATGTCGTCCTTTACTCCTCCCCTCTCGTTAAGTAGTAGGCTATACTGAACCTTACCGGGCACGAGTTTGTTAAGGTCGTTGGTGGTCAATCTCTGAAGAGCTTCAAAGGCACCTTCCCCTTTGAGAAGGAACCTTGCCATGTGGGAGATATCAAACACTCCGCAGCTCTGCCTTACGGCCTTAACCTCACTTATTATGCTTCCGTAGTGTAAAGGCATACGCCAGCCGTGAAAGTCGGTAAACTTTGCTCCCAACCGGGTGTGTATATCGTAGAGGGGCGTTTTCACTACCTTATCTTCCTCTTTCTGGCCTTCAGCCTCTCTTTGAGGGTCTTGGGCCTCGGCCTTTTCCTATCGCTGTCGGACTTACCTTCCGCACCTTCAAAGGTGGCCTGTCCCAGGAGCTTGTCCCTCTTTTCCTCCTCAGCCTTTCTTTTTTCTTCCAGCTCTTCGGGAGAGGGCAGTTCCACCTTAAAGAGTGCTTCTACGGTGTTGAGCTTTATCCTGTGCATGAGGTCCTCAAATAGCTCGTAGGCCTCCTTTTTGTATTCCACGAGGGGGTCCTTTTGTGCGTACCCCCTCAGGTATATACCCTCCCTAACTCTGTCAAGGACGTGCAGATGTTCCCTCCAAAGGGTGTCAAGTATGTTCAGGAGAAAAACCTTCTCCAGCTCCCTCATAGCTTGAGCGCCCCCGATTTCCTTCTCCCTTTCCTCGTAAGCCTTCTTAATTTCTTCGTACAGCTTCTCTACAAGCTCCTCTTTGTCCCTTACCTCCGGTATGGGAATGTCCCGACCGGTCCACTCCTTGAGAAAGTTCTTAAGAGGTTCCAACTCCCAAAGCTCCGGGTCTTCCTCGGGCAGGAGTCTATCTATTTCTCTCTCAAGGACATCCCTGATAAATTCCTCTATGTCCTCCTTTATGCTTTCCCCCTCAAGTATGTCCCTCCGGAGGGAGTATATAACCTCCCTCTGGGTATTCATAACGTTGTCGTACTCAAAAAGCCTCTTCCTTATCTGGAAGTTCTGGCCCTCAACCCGCTTTTGAGCGTTCTGTATCGCCTTGGTTACCATACCGCTCTCTATGGGTTCCCCCTCGGGTATCTTGAGCACCTCCATCAGCTTGCTGACACGCTCACCCCCGAAGAGCCTCATTAGGTCGTCCTCAAGGGATAGAATGAACCTGCTCTCACCGGGGTCTCCCTGCCTTCCAGAACGCCCCCTCAGCTGGTTGTCTATCCTTCTGGACTCGTGCCTCTCCGTTCCTATGACCATCAGGCCCCCCAGTTTGAGAACCTCCTCCTTCTCCTTCTGAGTTATCTCGTAAGCCCTTTCCAGAGCCCTTTTCCACTCCTCTTCGCTCGCCTCCTCGGGATTCTTGCCTTCCTTTTGGAGTATCTCCTTGGCCAAAAACTCCGGGTTCCCGCCCAGAATTATGTCGGTTCCTCTACCGGCCATATTGGTGGCTATGGTGACGGCACCGAGTCTGCCCGCCTGAGCGACTATCTGGGCCTCCTTTTCGTGATGTTTGGCGTTCAAGAGGTTGTGGGGAACGCCCTTTTTCAGAACCTCCTTTAGCCGCTCCTGCACCTTGTCCGGGTCTAAGGCCTTCTCCTTGACCTCCTCCTCTAAACGTTTCCTGAAGGCCTCGCTCTGAGCTATGTCCTTAAGCAGCCTTTTGTCGCTCAAGAGCTTGGATAGGAGTTCGTTGTCCTCTATGGCCACAGTCCCCACGAGGACGGGTCTGCCTATGACGTGATTCAGAAGAATCTCCTCCACTACCTTGAGCCACTTCTCCTTCTTGGTTTTGAAGACCAGGTCAGGGTGGTCTAACCTTATCATGGGCTTGTGGGTGGGTATGACCACCACATCAAGGCCGTAGATTTCCCTGAACTCAAGGGCTTCCGTTTCCGCCGTTCCCGTCATTCCTGCCAGCTTTCTGTAGAGCTTAAAGTAGTTCTGGAAGGTTATAGAGGCCAAGGTCTGGTTCTCCTGCTGAATGGGAACGCCCTCTTTTACCTCTATGGCCTGGTGCAACCCGTCGCTCCACCTTCTTCCCGGCAACACCCTACCGGTAAACTCGTCAACTATCAGGACTTCGCCGTCTTTCACTATGTAGTGGATGTCCTTTTTAAATAGGTGGTGTGCCCTTATGGACTGGTTTACCGCATGCAGGAGGTCTATGTTCTTAAGGTCATAGAGGTTATCCACACCTGTCAGCTTTTCTATCTTGCGTATTCCCTCCTCGGTTATGGTGATACTTCTGTTCTTCTCGTCCACGGTGAAGTCCTCTTCGGGCTTTAGCTCCCTGACTACCTTGTCCGCCGTGTAATACACCGAAGTGTCCACCTGAGAGGGACCTGAGATTATCAGGGGAGTCCTCGCCTCATCTATCAGTATGGAATCAACCTCGTCCACTATAGCGTAATTGTGTCCCTTGACCTGAACTATCTCCTCCTTAGAGAAGGCCATGTTGTCCCTGAGGTAATCAAAGCCGAACTCGTTGTTGGTACCGTAGGTTATATGAGCCGCGTAGGCCTCCCTCCTGGAACACTCCTCAAGCTTAGTGAAGAAGGCTTTCTTGGCCTCAACGTTGATTTTCTCAGAGGGAAGGGTCTCTTCAAAAAAGCCCGCAGGCCAAACCCTCAGGTCTTTCTCTATGGCTTCCTTTACCTTATCCTCGTCAACCCACTTTACCCGATAGGAGGTGTAGTCGGAATTTATCACGCCCACTTCAAGGCCTAAGAACTTGTATATCGCCCCCATCCATTGGGCGTCTCTCCTCGCCAGGTAGTCGTTGACCGTTACCACGTGCACACCTTCGTCGGTAATTGCGTTGGCAAAGGCCGCGAGGGTGGCCACGAGGGTCTTTCCCTCTCCCGTCTTCATCTCCGCTATCTTTCCCTGATGCAGCACCACACCGCCTATCAGTTGAACGTTAAAGTGCCTCAATCCTAAGACCCTTTTGCCGGCCTCCCTTACGAGGGCGAAGGCCTCAACCACCTCATCTGGCACCCTTCCCCTGATTATCTCCTCTTTAAGCTCTGGGTTTTCTTTAACCCTTTGGTGCAGCTCCTTGGCTCGCTCAACCAGCTGAGAGTTGCTGAGCTGGTCAAGCTCCTGCTCCAGCTGATTTATCCTATCTACGTAAGGTCTGAGCCTTTTTACTTCTCTCTCATTTTTCGTTCCTAAGATTTTCTTAGTTAACCAACCTATCATCTTTTCCTTCTCTTGCTTAGGTTATCACCTCGTTTTCAAAGGGTTTACAAGGTGTCAGATATAGTATAACACTTAGTATGTACACTCCAGAAAAGGAAAGGCGGCTCATAGAGCTTAGCAAAGAGCTTTTGTCTAAAGTTGAGCAGATAAGATCCTCCGGGCTTGATGAGGCCAAGAGGTATTTACCCCTGCTGAGAGAGGTAATCAATTATCACGACTACAAGTATTACGTCCAGTCCTCACCGGTGATTTCCGATTACGAGTACGATACCCTCTTTAGAGCCTTAAGGGATTTGGAAAGGAAATATCCCCAGCTCATAACCCCCGACTCCCCCACCCAAAGGGTCGCCAGCGAGATAAGCGGAGAGTTTCCCACCGTAAAACACTATACGCCGATGCTATCTCTGGACAACGCTTACACCGAGGAGGAGCTTAGGGACTTTGATAGAAGGGTCAGGGAAGCCACAGGGCTTGATGAGGTTGAGTACAGCGTGGAACCCAAATACGACGGTGCCGGGATAGCCCTGCTGTATGAAAACGACCTCTTTGTAAGGGGTGCCACGAGGGGAGATGGAGAGACGGGGGAGGACATAACCTCCAACCTTAAAACCATACGTAGCATTCCCCTGAAAGCACCCTTCTCCGAGACCGGTATAGAGCTTATAGAAATCAGGGGAGAGGTTCTCATAAACAAAGAAGAGTTCAAGAAGATGAACCGCGAGAGATTGGAAGAGGGACTCACCCCTTTTGCCAACCCCCGGAACGCCGCTGCAGGCTCAATAAGACTACAGAATCCCCAAGAGGTTGCCAAGCGCAGGCTTGAGGCCGTAGTCTATCAGGTCTCTTACGTGCTACCTCAAGACAGACACCCGTCCACCCATTACGACTCCATAAAACTGCTCCACGAGGCAGGCTTCAAGACGCCCTTCAAGGACATGAAGCTGTGTAGGGGCATAGAAGAGGCCATAGCCTACTGCAAGCTTTGGGAAGAGAAGAGAGAAGACTACCCTTACGAGATAGACGGAATGGTGATAAAGGTAAACAGAAAGGAGTTCTACGATGCCTTGGGTTTTACCTCCCATCACCCGAGATGGGCCATAGCCTTTAAATTCAAGCCCAAACAGGCGACCACGAAGCTTGTGAAGGTGGTGTTTCAGGTAGGCAGAGTGGGAACCATAACCCCCGTAGGTAAGCTTGAGCCCGTTCAGATAGGGGGTGTGGTGGTATCCTCCGTATCCCTCTTCAACGAGGACTTTATAAGGGAGAAGGACATACGCATAGGTGATACGGTTCTCGTAGAGAGGGCGGGAGACGTAATCCCTTACGTGGTTGAGGTGATAAAGGAGGCCAGAGACGGGAGCGAGGTTCCCATAAAGTTCCCCGAAAGGTGTCCCTCATGCGGCTCAAAGCTGGTAAAGCTCCCCGGAGAGTCAGCCTACAGATGTATAAATATCGCCTGTCCGGCTCAGGTGGTTCTACGTTTGAAGCACTGGGGGAGCCGCGAGGCCATGGATATAAGGGGCTTGGGAGACTCAACCGCTAAGGCGCTTTACTCAAAGGGGCTCGTCAAGGACGTGGGAGACCTATACTACCTAAAGCCTACAGACCTTTTGGCCCTGCCCAACTTTGCCCATAAGTCGGCGCAGAACCTTTACAATGCCATACAGGACTCAAAAGGTAGAGGACTCCACAGGGTTCTTTACGGACTGGGTATAAGGTATGTGGGGCTCACCACCGCCAAGAAGTTGGCAAGCGTGTTCAGGGATATATGGGAGTTGAAAAGAGCACCACTTGAGAGGCTAATTGGGGTGGAGGGCATAGGAGAGATAGTGGCTCACAGCATAAAGGAGTTCTTTGAGAGGGAGGAGAACCTTGCGGTGATTAAGAAGCTCCAGGAAGCCGGGGTGAAGTTGAAGGAAGAGGAACCTTCCAAGGGAGGGATACTTGAAGGAAAGGTGTTCGTCTTCACGGGCACTCTGGAATGCTGCTCCCGTGAGAGAGCCGGACAGATTGTAGAGAGTCTGGGCGGAACCTTCTCCAACTCGGTATCCTCAAAGACCACCTACCTTGTGGTGGGCAAAGACCCCGGAAGAACCAAGCTCCAAAAGGCACAACGCCTAGGAGTGAAGACAATAAGCGAAGAGGAGTTCATCAAGATGGTGGGACTCCAAAAACAGAGCCTGTTCCCAGAATAAAGCGGAGGCGTGTTAAGTTGGACGATTATATTTACTACAAGGAGGTTAAGCGAGATGGTGCCTAAGGTCTATGTGGGCGTTGAGTGGTTCGGAATAGAGAAGATTCAGGAGAGCTTTAAGGTGCCTCCCGAGTGCGGAGCTCAGGTGGCCTTTACGGGAATTCCCAGGAGCGCTCCGGAAGATGGGGACGTTGTGGAGCTGCACTACGAGGCCTACCCGGAGATGGCGATAAAGGAGCTGGACAAGATACGGCAGGAGACTATAAACAGGTTCGGTGTGAAGGAGGTCTTTATCCACCACCGTGTAGGAACGCTCAAAGTCGGAGAACCCTCCTTTCTGGTGGTGGTTTACGGTGGCCACAGGGAAGAGACCTTCAAAGCCTGCAGATACGCCGTTGACGAGACCAAGAAGCGTGCTCCCATCTGGAAGAAAGAGGTCTTTAAAGACGGCAAAAGCGAATGGGTAAAGGGAGCCTGACATGTTGAGAGATAGCCTCGGGAGACCTTTGAGGGACCTGCGCCTATCCCTAACCGACCGGTGCAATCTCAGGTGTAGCTTCTGCATGCCCCCGGAGAAGGAGTTTAAGTTCCTGCCGAGGCAAGAGCTTCTGAGCTTTGAGGAGATGGAGATGGTGGTTCAGGCCTTGGCGGAGCTGGGTGTTAAGAAGGTAAGGCTCACGGGGGGCGAGCCTCTGCTGAGGAGACACATAGAGAACCTGATAGAAAAGCTCAGCTCCGTTGAGGGTATAGAGGACATAGCTTTGACCACCAACGGCTTCAGGTTGAAGGAAAAAGCTAAAGCCCTCAAAGAGAGCGGACTCAAGAGGATAACTGTCAGTGTTCAGTCTCTAAAGGACGAGGTTTACTCAAAGATAGTGGGAAGGAATGCCTCCGTTTCCGAGCTGATAGAGGGTATAGAGGCGGCCATAGAGGCCGGACTGAGCCCCGTGAAGGTAAACACCACCGTAGTAAAGGGTCTGAACGATGAAGAGGTGGTGGACATAGCTAAGTTCTTCAAGAAGATGGGCGTCATAGTCAGGTTCATAGAGTATATGGACGTGGGAACGCTAACAGATTGGGACATAAGCAAGGTGGTTTCGGGCAGAGAGATAATAGAGAGGATAGGTGTCCAGATGCCCCTTGAGCCGATACCTCCGAAAGATGGGAGCGAGGTGTCTAAAAGGTTCAGATACTTGGACGACGGACTTGAGGTGGGAATAATCACCTCCATCACCCAGCCCTTCTGCAGAGGTTGCTCAAGGCTCAGGCTGTCGGCCGACGGCAAACTCTACACCTGCCTATTCGCTCAAGAGGGGTTTGATATAAAGGAAATGCTCAGGAAAGGTGCCGACAGAGAAACATTAAAGGAAGCCATAAAAAACCTGTGGAAGTCAAGGAAGGACAGGTATTCGGAAGAGAGATTCTCCAAGAGGGCAGAGGGTTCAAAAAAGGTTGAGATGTTCAGGGTCGGTGGCTGATTAGGCACGTAGAAATACCTCATCAGGCACAAAATTTATCCACCCGACGCAGTATTTCCGTCCGCCCGAGCTAAACTACTACTCCCTATCCTCAAGGACTCGGGAGATACTTGGTAGATAAACTCCACAAGCTTCAACCTTACAGGATTACAGAGCTTGATAAAAAGTAT
>JALWEG010000017.1:25417-46967 GCA_027014155.1 Aquificaceae bacterium | reverse complement strand
TCTGATTACCCTGTAGGAACTCTCTAGGCTCTCCCTGTCCGGCTGAGGGATCTCCCTTTGGAAGCTCTCAAAGTCCTCCAGAATTCTCTTTACGCTCCCGTACTTCCTTAGAATCTTTACAGCCGTTTTGGGTCCCACTCCCTTTATGCCCGGAACGTTGTCTATCTTGTCTCCTACCAAGCTCAGATAGTCCGCCACGAGCCGGGGAGGAACGCCGAACTTCTCCTCTACCTTAGCTGAGTCAAAGACCTCCCAACTTATTGGGTTTATCACCTCAACGCCCTCCCCTACCAGCTGCAGCATGTCCTTGTCGGGTGTGTAAATCTTGACCTTGAAGCCTTTTTTGCGGAACCTCTCGGCCAGCGTAGCTATAACGTCGTCCGCCTCGTAGCCGTTTACCTCAAGGGTAGGCACCCCCATGAGCTTGAGAAGTCTCTTTATTACGGGCACCTGAACCTTGAGCTTATCGGGTGTGGGCGGCCTGCCGGCCTTGTAGTCCTTAATCTTTTTAGCCTTTTTGGGTTCGGTGGGAGGGTCAAAGACGACTACCAAGTGTCGGGGACTCTCGCTCTTTATGATTGCCAATAGAGCTCGGAGGAAGCCGTAAATGGCGTTGGTGGGAAAGCCCTCCTTGGTGGTAAGCTCCGGCAGAGCAAAGAAGCTCCTGTAGATGAAGGAAGAGCCGTCAAGTATGTAGATAGTTTTCATACCTCTTGTGGGCTTCCTTTTCTATCTCCCTTACCAACTCCTCTATACCCCAACCCTCGGTTGCCGAGACGGGAACCGCCTTTCTGTCCAGCAGAGCCGCGTGGGGAAGGAACTTAACCTCCTCTCGGTTTTTGAATATCTTATCCACCTTGTTAAGGACGTATATCGTGGGTTTCTCTTCACTGAGAAGCTCCCTAAGAACCAGATTCACCGCCTCTACCTGTTCCAACCAATCGGGGCTTGAGGCGTCTATCACGTGCAGTATGAGGTCGGCTTCGCTGACCTCCTCCAAGGTGGCCTTGAAAGACTCTATGAGCTCGGGAGAGAGCTTCCTTATAAAGCCCACCGTATCGGTAATCAAGACCTTCAGGTTGTTGGATACGAATCTTGAGGAGGTTCTCGTATCAAGGGTCGCAAAGGGCATATCTGCAACGAAGACCTCCCTGCCCGTTAGCGCCTTCATAAGGGTGGATTTGCCGGCGTTGGTGTACCCTACGAGGGCGACCTTCAATACCCGTTTATCTCCTTCAGGTCTTTCCCTCTTCTTTCTTTGCTGCCTTCTGCGGAGCTTTATCTCCTCCACCTCCTCCTTTATCTTGTGAATCCTCCTCTTTATCTCCCGTCTCCTTACCTCTATCTCTTGCTCTCCGGGTCCCCTCGTTCCTACACCGCCCCCCAGACGGGACATCACCCTACCCTTTCCCTGAAGCTTGGGAAGCTCGTGGGTCAGCCTCGCGAGCTCAACCTGAAGCTTCGCTTCCCTGGTTCTCGCTCTTCTTGAGAATATCTCTATGGCCAGGTCGTTTCTATCTATGACCTTGACACCAAGCAATCTCTCTAAGTTGCTTATCTGGGAGGGTGTCAGAAAGTCGTCAAACACCACCACGTCGGCACGGGTTCCCTCTACTATAGCCTTTATCTCCTTAGCTTTGCCCTCCCCTATGAAGTATTTGGGGTCTGGACGCTCCCTCTTTTGGAGTATATAACCCAGCGCCTTGCCTTCCAGCGCCTTTACGAGTCCCTCCAGCTCCCTGATAGATTCCTTAGCTTTCTCTTTGCTTAGGCTCCTTCCCCAGATACCTACGAGAATGGCCCTCATTTAGCCTCTACTACGGTGCTTATGGCATGTTTGTATATGAGGTGAGGCTGTCCCTCCACGTTCAGCATGATGGTGTATCTGTCATGCTCCATTATTTTGCCCGTCAGCCGGTTTCCCCTCGTCAGATAGACCGTTATGGTCGTTCCGTTGGTTTTAAACCTTTCCAGAACCTCGTCCTGTATGTTAGCTTCCCTTTCCATAGGAATCATGGCTACCTACCACCTGTATATCCGAGCGCTCGGTGATACCGCTCGGAGCTGGGGTATTTATATCCCGCCCTCTTAGCGTGCCCATGTCCCCAGCAGGCGGCTTTTGGGCACCCGCTTCTTCTACCTTCAGCGAAGAAGCAGAGCACAACGAGTATTCTACACTATAGTAATATAGGGAATTAAGGCCAATTTGTGGCTCCAAATCATAAGAGGGAGCTTACGTGAAGTCGGGGGAGGCAGTTCACCTTTTGGTGTTTCTGCTGGTCTGTCTTTTAGCCTTGGGTAGGTCTGACATCAAGGATTCCCAGTTCAAAGAGCGCGTGCTGGTGGAGTTTGAGGGCGGCCTTTACGTGGAAGAGGACGGCATAAGGGGCAGGGCCAAGATTTTAGACGCGGAGCGCAAGCAACTGATAGGGCGAAGGGCGTGGGTTAGGCTTTACGGGGTCAGAGACCTACCGCCGGGTGCGTTGCTGATAGACTCAAAGGTGAAGATAAGTAAAGGACGGGTGTACATAACCTCTTCTTACAAGAATGTAAGAGGCGTAATCCTTAAGAGTTCCCTCAGAGAAAGGCTGATGCAGAGGTATGTATCAAAAACCGACTCAAGGGAGTTGAGCGGTGTGGGGCTCGCGTTCCTATTTGGCGAAAGCAGGGCGGTCTTAACCGAGAGGGTTAAGGGAGCATTCAGCTCCACCGGTCTGGCTCACCTGCTCGTGGTCAGCGGCCTGCATGTGGGAACCATAGCCCTTATCCTCTTCAAACTGCTGCCGTTTCCATACGGAGCCTGGCTATCTATGGCGGGTGTATCTCTTTACGTCTTCCTGATAGTGCCCCACAACCCACCCGTTCTGAGAGCCTACCTTATGGCGATGCTCCTTCTGCTTTCGCTTTTAACTTTCAGAAGAGCGAACTCGGTATCGGTCCTATTCTTTTCCGGAAGCCTAATCTTGACCCTGTATCCCGGCTACGTGGCCTCTTACTCCTTCTGGCTTTCCTTCTTCGCCACCCTGTACATACTCCTCTCTTTGCAGGACTCAAGACCGGAGGGTTTACTTAAAGGCAGCTTGAAAGTATCCTTGGCCGCCTTTACGGGCGTTTCACCCCTGCTTTCCACCTTCGGAAATGTCTCTCCCCTGTCGGTTCTGCTCACACCCCTGCTTTCGCCTCTGGTCTTCGTCTATTCATCCTTAGGTATGCTCTGTCTTGTCTCCGGCTTTTTGCTCAGCCCTCTGGTGGAGCTGTTCAATCTCGCAGGGGAGCTGTTCCTGCTGTCGGTGGAGTGGTTTAACAGGATAAGCTTCTCTCTCTATCCCGAGTTGCACCCGTACGAGGCCGTAGCCTTGAGTTTGGCGGGAGCGGTGGGAATAAAAGCTTTGAGGGACAGCTACACGCCTCACATTTTTGTGTTAGCTTGGCTGGCTTTAAGGGCTATACTATAGGTGTTATGGGATACGTGCTGCTTACCTTGGGTATCGTTAGCCTACTGGCTTCCTGCGGTATTAAATCCTCCAAGCTCCATAAGGAGAGCTACGATAACATTACCATCGTAAAGAACGTAAAGGAGTGCCGTCCCGTGCTTAGGCCGGGCTCTATCAGACCCTCCGTGTGCGGGAAGTGTTCCTTCTCCACGGTGGCCGGTCAGCTGATAATAAAGAAGAGGGTGGGCTGTCCCAAGTACGACGTCTGGAGATGCACCCTCGGGGACGGTAGAGAGTTCGTCATAAACAACGTTGGTTGTGAAAATAGCATAAGGTTCAAGTAGAATTTCCTAATTATGGAGGAAAAAGACTGTATATTCTGCAAGATAGTCAGGGGAGAGATTCCTTCCAAGAAGGTTTACGAAGATGAGCTGGTTTACGCCTTTCATGACATAAACCCCGTTGCTCCTGTTCACATCTTGGTAATTCCGAAGAAGCACATAAAGGGTATTCACTGGGCACAGGAGGAGGACGAGAGCCTCATAGGGCACTTGTTTACAGTGGCGAGGAGGGTGGCCAAGGAGTTGGGTGTGGCTCCGGACGAAAACCTGAAGGGCGGCTACAGGCTCGTCTTCAACGTGGGTGAGGGTGCAGGTCAGACCGTTTTCCACCTACACCTGCATCTGCTGGGCGGCAGGAGCTTCACCTGGCCTCCTGGATAGGCGGCCGTTTACATATACCCCGAAGGGGTTGATTTTTCCAAGATAGCTTATAAGCTATTTCTTTGACGGTTGCAGATAGGAGGTCGTGAAGGTGGCCGAGATAATAGTTGCCCCTCATGCGGGCTTTTGTTTCGGAGTAAAGAGGGCTGTAAAGCTTGCGGAGGAGTCCTCAAGCCTGCCGGGTAAGATATACACCTTAGGTCCTATAATCCACAATCCCCAAGAGGTAAACAGGTTAAGGGAAATGGGGGTGAATCCCCTGACCAACGGCTCGGTGGAAGAGGGGAGCGTCGTCATAGTGCGCTCGCACGGCATACCACCGGACAGGGAAAGGGAGCTTAGAGCGGTTGCGAGTCAGGTTATAGATGCCACATGCCCTTACGTCAAGGCGGTTCACGAGGCGGTTTGCAGGCTTACCCGGGAGGGCTACTTCGTGGTCTTGGTAGGAGAGAAGAACCACCCCGAGGTCATAGGAACCTTAGGATACCTGAAAGAGTGCAACGGCAAAGGCATAGTGGTGGAAAGCGCCGAGGACCTGAAGGAAGCCCTGAGGCACGAACGCGTTGGAGTGGTAGCTCAAACCACCCAGAACGAGAAGTTCTTTAAAGAGGTGGTGGGTGAGCTGGCGCTCTGGGTTAGGGAGCTTAAGGTCATAAACACCATTTGCAACGCCACTTCAGAGCGCCAAGAGGACGTTTACGAGCTGGCACCCAAGGTGGACGTGATGATAGTGGTAGGGGGCAAAAACAGCGGCAACACCAGGAGGCTCTACTCTATATCAAAGAGTCTAAACCCCAACTCTTATCACATAGAGACGGCGCAGGAGCTAAGAGCCGAATGGTTTAAAGGCGTAAACAGGGTTGGAATAACCGCGGGCGCATCAACGCCCGATTGGATAATAGAAGAGGTAAAGGAGGCGGTGGAAAAGCTATGCGAGTGATTGTGGGAATGTTGCTTCTGCTCGTATCCATCTCCCTCTCCGCAGACCTTTACACGGAGCTGATGAAGGAGAGGATAAAGTCCGTTCCCCTGAGCAAGGCCATAAGGGTGGGCGAGGGCGACAAGAGGCTCATAACCTTCGTAAATCCCGACTGTCCCCACTGCCGCAAGGAGTGGGCTCATCTGAAGAATCACCTCAAAGAACTGACCCTATACGTCTTCGTAATATACTTTGACAGCTGGGGAGAGAAGAACAAGAAGAAGGCAAGCTATATACTCTGTTCCCGGGATAAGGCTAAGGCGCTTGACGAGGTTCTGAGCGGCAAATACGACAGGAAGGAGATACCCAGTAAGAGCTGTCCTCTGGTTGAGGAGCATCTCAAGGTTGCAAGCAAGCTGGAGATTCAGGGAGTCCCTTACAACATAGTGCTGAGCGACTACAAGGTGTTTGAGGGTTTTAGCGACAACCTGCTGAGGCACCTGGGCATAGATGAAGGTAAAGCTGAGTAGAACGGAGATTACCGACAGAGAGAGAGCCGAGGAAATACTGAGGAAGGAGGGATATTCCACCTACCTCTGGAGCGACCCCGCGGGGACTTACTACCCCATCCACACCCACGCCGATTACGAGGTTAGATGGGTTTTAGAGGGTGAGGTGGTGATAGGTGTGGAGGGAAAGGAGTATCTGCTGAGACCCGGAGACAGGATAGAGCTTGAGCCGCAAACTCCCCACTGGGCTAAGACTCAAAAGGGGGTGGTTTATCTGTGCGGCTCTAAGTAGAGGCCTCTTCCTGTTCCTGTTTTAGTTTCACCACCTTGACCTTACCGTCAGCTATATCCTCTATAGCTTGAAAGGTCTTCTTTATGTATTCCCTTTCCCCTCTGACGAAGAAGTCATCACCCTCCTTGAGAAGCTGAAGGGTCCTTTTGACCGCGGCGTGAACCAGCTCGTACCTTGAGCTTACCTTTGCCATCGCGTCCTCTATATTAGGTCTCCTTGACATAACACTCACCCCCTTTTATTAAGGAAACAACCTCGGAATCCAAAGCCCTTTGGCTCTCTTCCAAACGCTCGGAGCTGCACCTTGAAGCGAGCACTACCGCCTTCAGACATTCCACAGCTTTGTCTATGAAATCGTTAATTATAACATAATCAAACTTTTTGGCACAGGGAATCTCCTTCTTTGCTATCCTCAGGCGCTCCTTCACGTTGTCGTCCACAAATCCCCTGTTGGCTATCCTCCTCTCCAGCTCCTCTAAAGAAGGGGGCAAGAGAAATACCGAAATGGCATCGGGCATCTGGCGCTTCACCTCAAAGGCACCCTGGACGTCTATAACCAACAGGGAGTCCACCCCATTTTTGGCGTTCTCCTCTACCTGGGATTTAGGAGTTCCGTAGTAGTTGCCGTAAACGCAGGCGTATTCCAGAAACTCCCCCTTCTCCATCATACCTTTGAACTCTTCCTCTGAGAGGAAGATGTAATCCCTGCCGTTCACCTCTCCGGGCCTGGGCTGTCTCGTGGTAGCGGTTATCACCCTCCTTATGCCGCTGAGACTTTCCAGGACTTTGGCGGCTATGGTGGTCTTGCCCGTTCCGGAAGGTGCGGACAGTATAAAGAGTTTCGGCATATTCCTTACATTATAAGCTTTAGAACCTGAAGACCACAGATGTAATTAGGAAGGTGTCCGTCTTCTTTACGCCGCTTCTGACTGGCTTGTTCTGGTAAGAGATTCTATAGCTTACCTCAAGGGATATACGCTCGGAGATTCTGTTCGTCGCCTTCAGGGACAGGTTTACGAAGTAATCCCCCGACTCCCTGTCCGAGAAGCTGAAGCTCAGCTCTTCTGAAAGTTTTAGTGTGGTAAAGGGCCTGTAGCTCAGCTTCTGACCCAAGCTGTACATGAAGTACCTTCTTTTATCGGGTTCTTTTTTGGCCAAGTTCTCGTAGTAGTAGTAGATAGATAGGGTGGTGGAAAGGGCAAGCCTGTCTCCTTTCTTCCACTCTTTGCCTACGCCGGGGCCCATCGCGTACCTCTGGTTGTAGCGTCTGAAGGGGTCCCTGTGGAAGGCGATGTCCCAAAAGTAGAAGAAGCCCTTGGCCTCCCTTTTGGTTCTGTTCTTGAGATTTATCCTCTCCAGCACCTTCTTTCCCCTGCTCTCGCCGTATATTACCCTGCCCGAAGACACGTTCTCGTAATTCCTTCCCTTTACGTCCAGCTCAAAGGCCAAAGAGAGCGTTTTAGTTCTGCTGTTTCCGGTCGTTTGGGTGTAGCCTACCTTAAAGCTACCCTGCAGAGTCTTATCCTCTCCGGCCGTAGCTAAGGCGGGAATCAAGAGTGCCAGGGTGAAGAGCCAACGCAAGCTCATCTAAACTTTTTTCTAACTCTTCCCAGGACCCTGAGGGGTAGGCCGTAAACCTTGGTGAAGTGCATGCCGGCCACGTGGTCAAAGCTGTCTTGGGGCGAGTAGGTGGCCAGGTCTTCCACGTAAAGGGAACGCTCCGATTCTCTGCCTACCACCGCCACGCTTCCCTTATACAGCCTTAACCTTACCTTGCCCGTTGCGTTCTCCGCCAGCTTCTCGTTAAAGCTGTCTAAGGCTTCCCTAAGGGGTGAGAACCATAGACCCTCGTAAACCATCTTTGCGTATTCGTGGGGAATGTGGCTCATGAAGTAGTGGAAGCTGAACCTGTCCGTCGTAAGGGAAAGCAGGTCTCTGTAGGCCTCGTAGAGTATCGTAGCTCCGGGGGCTTCGTAAATCTCCCTGCTCTTTATCCCCACCAGCCTGTTCTCTACCATGTCTATCCTACCTATGCCGTGCCGGGCACCCAGGCGGTTGAGGGTTTCCACAAGCCGGTGGATGGAAGAAAATCTCTCCCCGTTTACGGCCACGGGAGTGCCCTTATCAAACTCAATCTCAACGTACTGGGGCGTGTCAGGAGCTTCCCGGGGTGAGGTGGTTATCTCAAAGGCGTCCTCTGGGGGTTCCTGCCACGGGTCCTCAAGGGGTCCGCACTCTATAGATATACCCCACAGATTGGAATCTATTGAGTAGGGCTTTTCTTTGGTGGCTTTGACGGGTATATTGAACTTCCTTGCGTACTCTATCTCCTCCTCCCTTGACTTGAACTCCCACTCTCTAACCGGTGCCAAAACTTCTATATCCGGGTCTAAGGCCCAGACGGAAAGCTCAAACCTAACCTGGTCGTTGCCTTTACCGGTAGAGCCGTGGGCAACGTAATCCGCCTTGAACTTGTGGGCGTGGTGAACCAGCTTCTTAGAAATCAGAGGCCTGGACAGCGCGGCCGATAGGGGATACTTGCCCTCGTAGAGGGCCAGCGCTCTCATGGTAGGCATGCAGTAATCCCTCGCAAACTCCTCCCTCAGGTCCTCTACAACGGCCTCAACGGCTCCCGCAGAGCGAGCCTTCTCGGGAATCTCTTCAAGCTCCTCACCTTGGCCCACGTCGGCCGTGTAGGTTATTACCTCAAAGCCCTTTTCTACCAGCCAGCGAACTATAACCGAAGTGTCCAAGCCGCCAGAGTAAGCCAATATAACCCTCTTTGCCATAGTTAGAAAATTATAAACCGGCAGAGATTACTCCTACCCGAAAGACCGCGTTAAAACATAGGTTGACCGGGAAGTATTTGCGGAGTAAATTTGTAAAGGCGAATGGCTCAATGACAATGGCAAATATCAAAGAAGAAAAGGAACTCTGGCAGGAGATAAAGGAACTTGAGAGGAGACTTACCGATTAAAATAGAAGAACTCCGCAAGGATATGTATGAAGAAACTAAATCCCTCCGTGAAGAAATCCACCGCCTTGATAAAAAGTTTACCGTCCTGCTACTCGTGGTAATTTTCCTGATAATCTTCCTAAATCAAAACTCCCTTGAGCTAATACTCAAGGTTCTGGGAGTTTAAGGTAAGTTTTTTCAAACGGGCATCCATCAAAAGTTGACGCGGTCTTAAAACGTACTAATAATTATTAAATGACACATAAAAAACCCAATAGACTTATAAAGGAAAAAAGCCCCTACCTGCGCCAGCACGCCTACAACCCGGTTGATTGGTATCCCTGGTGCGAGGAGGCATTCCGCAAGGCCAAAGAGGAGGACAAGCCCGTATTCCTCTCGGTGGGATACTCTACCTGTCATTGGTGCCATGTGATGGAAAAAGAGAGCTTTGAGGACCCGGAGATTGCCAGGATACTGAACGAAAACTTCGTTGCCATAAAGGTGGACAGGGAGGAAAGGCCGGATATAGATAGCCTGTATATGAGCGTCTGTCAGATGCTCACGGGTTCGGGAGGTTGGCCTTTGACGGTGCTGATGACACCAGACAAAGAGCCTTTCTTTGCAGGCACTTACTTTCCCAAGGAAAGCCATTACGGCAGGCCGGGCCTCAGAGATATCCTGCTGGGTGTAGCCCAGCTCTGGCGAGAGGACAGGGAGAAGGTTCTTAACTCCGCCGGCAGGGTGGTTTCCGCCCTCAAAGAGTCCGCCGCTCAAGAAAAGAGTTCAAGGCTCAATCCGCAAGCGATAGAGGAGGCCTTCAGTGAGTTCTTCTTTTCCTTTGATAGAGAGCAGGGAGGTTTCGGACACGCACCCAAGTTTCCCGTTCCCCATAACCTCATGTTTCTCCTCAGATACTTCTACAGAACCAAAAACGAGAACGCTTTGCACATGGCCACCTTTACCTTAGAGAAGATGAGGTTGGGTGGGATATGGGACTTCGTAGGGCACGGATTTCACAGGTACTCCACCGATAGCATGTGGCTTCTGCCCCACTTTGAGAAGATGCTGTACGATAACGCCCTCTTGATGACCGCCTACACAGAGGCTTACCAAATAACTCAGAACGACCTTTTCAGAGAGACGGCCGAAGATATAGCGGACTATCTCCTAAGAGATATGCGCTCGCCGGAGGGAGGATTCTACTCGGCGGAGGACGCGGACAGCGAAGGAGAGGAGGGAAAATTCTACACATGGAGCTTGGAAGAGCTGCGGCAAGCTCTGACGCAGAAAGAGCTGGAGCTGGTGGTTAAGGTATTCCACCTGAAGGAGGAGGGAAACTTCCTTGAGGAGGCCACCCGTAGGAAGACGGGCAGGAACGTTCTCTTTATGGCCTTTCCTTTAGAAAAACACGCACGAGACTTGGGAATGGAACCCCAAGAGCTAAAAAGCAGGCTTGAGGAGATAAGGAACAAGCTCTTCAGAGCGAGGGAGAGGAGGGTAAGACCCCTGAAGGACGATAAGATTCTGACCGATTGGAACGCTCTGGCGGTCGTCGCCTTCTCTCTGGCCGGCAGACATCTCAGGCGCGATGACTTCGTAGAGGTGGCACGCACGACGGCGGACTTTTTGTTGGAGAACCTGTACGTTGACGGAAAACTGCTGCACAGGTATAAGGACTCTGAGGCTTCCCTTTACGGCCTCTTAGAGGACTACGCCTACCTTATCTGGGGGCTTTTGGAGCTTTATCAGAGCACCTTTGAGCTTAGATATCTGCAGGCCGCTCTTGAGCTTTTGGAGCGCTCGCTCATCCACTTCTGGGACGAAGAGGGAGGAGGTTTTTTCCAGACGCCCGATTACGGAGAGAAGCTACTCCTCAGGAAGAAGGAAACCTACGACGGGGCGCTGCCCTCGGGCAACGGGGTTATGGCCTACAACCTGGTTAGATTGGCCAGGATGCTGGGGAGGAAGGACTACGAGGATATGGCGGTTAAAACTCTGGAATCCTTCTTTAAGGACATTGAGAACTACCCGTCAGCCCACAGCTTTGCCCTCATGGCGCTTGACCTTTTGGCCAACGGCAGCTCTGAGTTGGTGGTGGTAGCACCCTCCGGCGAAGAGCTTTGGAAGGAAGATATGGAGACTCTGAGAGGTAAATTCCTACCGGATTTAACCGTCCTCAAGAGGGAGGAAGATTTGGTAAAGCTCAGTCTCTTCTTGAAAGGGCTAAAGGCCAACGACTCCGGAGTTGCCTATTACCTGTGCAGGGGGTTCGCCTGTCAGAGGCCTACAGAAAGTTTTGAAGAGGTGCTCAATACCTTAGAAGGGTAGCTCCCCACGTCAGGCCTCCCCCCATGGCCGTGAGCAGGACAGTGTCTCCCCTTTTTATCCTTCCGGCGCTCAGGGCCTCGTGAAAGGCTATCGGTATGGAGGCGGCGGAGGTGTTCCCGTACCTTTCTATGTTAGAAAATACTTTTTCTTTCGGAATCCCCAACTTGTCCGCGAGGGAGTTGATTATCCTTATGTTGGCCTGGTGGGGCACCACCAGGTCTACGTCCTCAGTCCCCAGGCCGGCCATTTGGATTACTTCCTTACACACGCTCTCCATACTCCTCACAGCCAGCTTGAAAAGTTCCTTACCCTTCATGCGTATGTATCCGCACTTATCCGCATAGAGTATGTTCCAGAACTCTCCGTCCGAGTACATCTTGGAGGCGAGCACGTCGCTCTCGTCCTGGGAAGACGAAATTACCATAGCACCGGCTCCATCTCCGAAGAGAACGCAGGTGCTCCTGTCCTCCCAATCAACGATTTCCGAAAGCTTCTCAACACCTACCACCAGAATCCTTTCCACCTTACCCGCCTTTATGTAGGCGTCCGCCAGGTCAAGGGCGTAGAGGAAACCGCTGCAGGCTGCAGATATGTCAAAGGAGAATAGATTTTTCACACCCAAGCTCGCCTGAAGGAGACATGCGGTTGAGGGAAACCTTTTGTCCGGGGTCAGGGTTGCAAGAACTACGAGGTCTATATCTTTGGCTTCTACCTGCGCATTCCTCAAGGCTTGGAGACTTGCCTCAAGAGCCATATCGGTGGCGGATTCTTCCTTGGCAATCCTCCTTTCCTTGATACCGGTTCTGGTGGTTATCCACTCATCGGAGGTGTCCACCATAGCCTCCAGGTCAGCGTTGGTAAGAGTCTTTTCCGGGAGGTATATGCCGGTTCCGAGAATCTTGGTGCCCATCAGCCGCTACCTACAGTGGTCCTTTTGACCTCCGGTGTGAACCTCTCTATATTTTCCATCAACTTCCTGTTAAATTCGTGGCTTATAAACTCACCTGCCACCCTTATCGCGTTCCTTATGGCCTTGGCGTTAGCCCTTCCGTGGGTGATTATAACCGGTTTCTTAGCTCCCAAGAGGGGTATTCCTCCGTATTCGGAGAAGTCCGCCTTTTTCTTGAACCTGTTGAAGGCGGGCATCATCAGCACGGCACCCAGCTTGGCTATAAAGCTCTTTTTGATTTCCTCCTTAATCATCTGAACTACCGTAAGACCCAAGCTCTCGCTCGTTTTTAGAACTACGTTGCCTACGAAGCCGTCGCAAACGATGACATCAAACTTTCCCGAATATATATCCCTACCTTCCGCGTTGCCCAGGAAGTTAAGACCCGTTTCCTTGAGCAGTGGATACGTTTCCTTTACCAGCTCGTTGCCCTTGCCCTCCTCCTCGCCTATGCTCAGGATGCCCACCCTCGGGTTTTCTATACCCAAAATCTCCTGAGCGTAGGTGTGCCCTATTATCGCAAACTGGACTAAATGCTTGGGTTTGGAGTCCACGTTGGCTCCCACATCTATGAGAACGGTTTTGCCTTTGGGGTTGGGCAGTGCCACGCCTATGGAGGGCCTCTCTACAAGCTCCTGGGCGCCCACTATGAACTTGCCCACCGCCAGAACGGCTCCCGTATTTCCCGCCGACACGAGAGCGTCTGCCCTGCCTTCCCTCACGAGCCTGCCCGCCACGTGTAGGGAGGAGCTTTTCTTCCTCAGAACGTTTGAGGGAGGTTCGTGCATGCCTATCACTCCCTCGGCATGCACCACTTCCAAGAGGGGATTCGCAAGCTCTCCTTCGGACTTAAGAAGGGAGGTTATCTTAGCCTCGTCTCCTACCAAGAAGACCTTAAAACCTAAGTCCTTTGCCGCTAATATACCGCCTTTCACTATCTCCTGAGGGGCGTAATCGCCCCCCATGCAGTCTAAGGCTACGCTCAGACATTGGCTCATTTGGTTTCTGGAAGAACCTCTCTGCCCTTGTAGCTACCGCAGTAAGGGCAGACCCTATGGGGAAGAATCCTTTCTCCGCATTCGGGGCACTCGGCCAAAGACGGGGCCTTCAGCCTCGCAAAGAAGCTCTGTGCCCTCCTCTGGTTTCTCCTCCACTTTGAGGTTTTTCTCTTGGGAACAGCCATTACTTCTCTCCTCCTTCGGGGGTAAGCAGACTCTTTAGTATAGCAAATCTCGGGTCTGGGTGCGCCTCCTCGTTGGGCAACACTTCCACTACGCCGTGGCAGGAGGGGCTGCACAGAGGTTTCATGGGAACGCTCAAAATCAGCTCCTCCCTAACGAGCTGGGTTAAGTTCAGTATGTCGGGCTTTTCCATGAAGGACACGCTCAGGTCCTTCTCTTGCAAAAACAACTCCCTCTCTTGAGAGGGAGCCTCCAGCTTTTTATAAACCTTGTAATCTATGTCCTTCCTATATACCTCTAAGCACCTGCTACACTCAAGGTATATGCCGCTCCTTATCTCAAGGCTTACCAAGTATCCACCTTTGGCCTTTCTTACCTCAAGGTTTACGAAGGTCTCCTCCTTTATCTCTCCCACTTCCGAGGGCAGTTTTACCTCCTTGGGTTTTAGGACATAGCTCTTTACAAACCTGTCCGTGGTCTCAAATATCTCCTTCAGATTCAGTGTTATCATGGTGCTTAAGGATAGGATATAAAATATAAGCCCTTTTTGCCGGCGTGTTATAATTTTTGAGATTAAACTGAGGAGGTTTCACGGCATGGGTATGCTCAGCTACGAAGAGGCTCTGGAAATCCTTAAACAGCAGATACAGGATTTTGAAGCTCAGGCCAAGATGGAAGAGGTGGGTGTCGTCTATTACGTCGGTGATGGAGTTGCCAGAGCATACGGACTTGAGAACACCATGGCCATGGAAGTGGTTGAGTTTGAGGGAGGAACCAAGGGAATCGCCTTTAACCTTGAAGAGGACAACGTGGGTATCATAGTCCTCGGAAGCGAGTCCGGAATAAGGGAGGGTTCCATAGTCAGAAAAACGGGAAGAATCCTTGACCTGCCCGTCGGCGATGGGTTGGTCGGCAGGGTTATAGACCCCCTGGGAAATCCCCTGGACGGCAAAGGAGAGATAAAGTTTGAGTACCGCTCCCCCATAGAGAAGATAGCCCCCGGTGTCGTGAAGAGACAACCGGTTCACGAGCCTCTTCAGACGGGTATAAAGGCCATAGACTCAATGATTCCCATAGGCAGGGGACAGAGGGAGCTGATAATAGGCGATAGGGCTACCGGTAAGACCACCATAGGTATAGACACCATTCTCAACCAGAAGGACACGGACGTCTACTGTATATACGTGGCCATAGGCCAGAAGCGTTCTACCACCGCAAGGCTCATAGAACTCCTTGAGAAAGAGGGAGCCATGGAATACACCACGGTGGTCGTGGCTTCCGCCACAGACCCGGCTTCCCTGCAGTACCTCGCTCCCTTTGCGGGATGCACGGTAGGAGAGTACTTCAGGGATAACGGCAAACACGCCCTCGTGGTTTACGACGACCTCTCCAAGCACGCGGAGGCTTACAGGCAACTCTCCCTGCTCATGAGAAGACCCCCCGGAAGGGAGGCTTACCCCGGGGACGTATTTTACCTGCACTCCCGTCTCCTTGAGCGTGCGGCGAAGCTCCACGACGACCTCGGAGGCGGTTCGCTCACGGCACTGCCGATAATTGAGACGAAGGCCGGAGACGTTGCCGCTTACATTCCCACCAACGTCATATCCATAACCGACGGCCAAATCTACCTTGAGCCGGACCTCTTTAACAAGGGAGTCAGACCCGCCATTAACGTAGGTCTTTCCGTATCAAGGGTTGGAGGAGCCGCCCAGATAAAGGCCATGAAACAGGTAGCAGGAACCCTCAGGCTTGACCTCGCCCAGTTCAGGGAGCTGGAAGCTTTCGTGCAGTTTGCCTCGGAGCTGGACAAGGCCACCCAGCAGACCATAAACAGGGGTCTGAGGCTCGTAGAGCTTCTCAAGCAGGAACCCTACAACCCTATACCCGTTGAGAAGCAGATAGTAGCCATATTCGCCGGAACCAACGGATACCTTGATGACCTACCGCCGGAGGCGGTCAGGAAGTTTGAGAAGGAACTCTACGTCTTCCTTGATAACGAAAAGCCCGATGTCCTTCAGGAGATAAGGGACAAGAAGAAGATAGACGACGAGCTGAAGGAGAAGATAAAGTCCGCCCTTGACGAGTTCAAATCCAAGTTCGTTCCCTGATAAAGCCCCCCTCTGAGGGGCTTTTTCCCTTGAGTTATGCCCTACGGGGGGATCTTCGTCGGCTGTAGCGGCTTCTCTTACAGGGATTGGAAGGGAACCTTTTACCCCTCAAATATCCCCGAAGGGGATATGCTGATTTACTACTCAAAACACTTTAAGGTGGTGGAGCTGAACTACACCTTTTACTCCATGCCCCACCCCCATACCGCGCGGAGTTTCTTGGAAAAGGCTCCCCGTATGCGCTTCTCCGTCAAGGCCAACCGCATATTTACCCACGACAGGAGCTACACCGAAAGAGATGTGTCTCTCTTCGTAAAAGCCCTTGAACCTTACTTAGAAAAGGACAAACTGGTGGCGGTTCTCTTTCAGTTTCCTCAGAGCTTCCACTTTGGCGAGGATAGCGTTGAATATCTACGCAGGCTATCCAAGAGCTTTGAAGGTATAGATAAGGTCGTGGAGTTCAGGAGCAGGAGCTTTGGCAGGAGGGACTTTTTAGAAAGTTTGGAGGAGTTGGGCTTTTCTTTGGTAAACACGGACGCGCCCAAGGTCAAGGGCATACTGGTGGGGCCCTGGCTCTCTGTTGGAGAGATAAACTACGTCCGGTTGCACGGCAGGAACGCAGAGAAGTGGTTTAACCATGAAAAACCTTATGAGAGATACGATTACCTCTACAGCCTTCAGGAGCTCGGAGAGATAATGGAACGCATAAAGAAGATACATCAGGGTAAGGAGACCTACGTGTTTTTTAATAACCACTACCGGGGCAAAGGTGCACTGAACGCGCTCCAGTTCAAGGAGTTGCTGGGCGAGCGTGTCAGCATACCCAAAGGACTTAATATCAACCTCACGGGTAGGTTGTGGGAATGAGTTTTACCCCTTATACTTGGAAAAGCACGGCTTACTTACTAAACGGACATAAGAACGAGCAGAGAGGTTTATTTTGAGATGTGGTATTACAATAGCTTTACAGACCTTGACGAAAAGAAAGCGGTAGTTTGTTATTGAGGATTACGGATTGAGATTCACGAAGCACGCTATTGATAAGCTGTCTCTTTTTGCACTTACAGAGGAAGATGTTCTTGAAGGCTTATCAAACCCTGAGCTTGTATGTAATGATGTTTTGAAAGGTTCAACGATTTACGTTTTCAAGTTAAGGAAGAAGCTTTACTCAGCAGTCGTAAAGGATGAGGCGCTTATAACAATTTACAGAACAGACGAAAAGAAGTTATATTCAAGAAGAAGGAGTGGAAGATGGAGCTGTTATTGAGGCTACCTCTTGAAGGGTATGAGGTTAAAGAATATCCCGACACAAGGACTATACTTGTGGTCAAAAAAGGTGTTAGAGGGGAACCAGATTATTCTCTGGAAGGTGATGGCTTCGTGATAGAGTTTAAGAATGGAGAAGTTTATACGATAGATATCTATGAACCCGAAGTGGCACAGAGGTTTAGAGAGAAACATCTCCTATCGGTTCGGTGAACCTCTCCTTCCTTACGGAAGGAGCTTCCGGTAGAGATTACTCCCACCCGGAAGACCCGCATGGGGATTCCTGCTTCAACAAGAGATGGCTAACTACCTCTCTTGAGGTAGCCCCGCCAGAGCTCTCTCCACAGGCGTTAGTTCGGGTCGCTCCGACCCTACCACCCGTCAGGTGGGTGAACCCTAAATCCTCTCGCTTCTACTCAACTACCAAACCTTTTACCACTAAGGTGGAGGCTGGCATCACACCCCTTTAGCTCTCCACCGACGCAAATTATTTTAGCTCTTCACCCCGCTACGTGCAATCCCAGAACGCCCTTGCGGGCGATGCACTGCACAACCCTCCCTTACGGAAGGGGACTTAGGGCGTAAATTTAGTTAAAGGAACGCTTATTGCCCAGAGCCAACACCACTCCCCGGCTGATAAAGCTGTGGTGGCCTGTCTTAGAGCGATAAATTTATGATAAAATTCATATTCAAGGTAAGCCTTTACTTGCCTTGCAGTTTTTTGGGGGTATATTATTGAAGCGTTAGAATTCTGAAAGGAGGCGGAAGGCTATGGAAGTACAAGAGATAGTAGAGGGGAAGGTTCTTTACGACGACGGAACCCACAAGTTTATATGGCTGGGTTGGGAAGAGGAAGAGGAGGAAGGACTGGTTCAGACCAACCAGTATTTGATTATCAATAAAGACAGGGGAGTCCTTTTGGACCCCGGAGGCGTGGTGGTCTTTCCCAGGATAATAGCAAACGTTGCCGCTTACATAGACCTTAAAAAAATCGGATACATATTTTTCTCCCACCAAGACCCGGACGTATCCTCCAGTATAGGTGTATGGCTGGACAACACACCCGCCAACGTTTATATAAGCAAACTCTGGCTGAGGTTCGTTCCCCACTTCGGGAGTATGGACATAAACAGGATAATCCCAATAGACGACCGGGGCGGAGAGGTTAGGCTGCCTTCCGGAGACAAGCTCAGGTTTATACCCTCTCACTTCCTCCACAGCATAGGCTGTTTTTCCCTCTACGACGAGCGTTCCGGAATCCTCTTTACGGGAGACATAGGTGCGGCCGTGTTTCCCAAGGGTAGAAGGTATCTCTTTGTAGAAAATTTTGAGGAACACGTGAACTATATGGACAAGTTTCACCGCAGATACATGGTTTCCAATAAGGCCTGTAGGAAGTGGGCCAGCTTGGTAGAGAACCTGAACCCATCTATGCTGGCTCCCCAGCACGGAGCTATATTTAAGGGCGACACCATACCCAAGTTTCTGAACTGGTTTAAGAATCTCCAGTGCGGCGTTGACATAATAGACGAGATTTACTAAAGGAGGGGAGAAGATGCCTACCACTACGGAAGATTGCAGAGACGTAAGGGCGGCGACCAACACGGTGCGAATGATTGCCGGTAAGCTGTGGGAGCTTTCTCACGTCAGGAGTTTGGTGGGGTTTCTATCAGACTTCTTTAAAAACAAGTTCAAGAGGACAAGAGAAAAAGCCTCACACGTAAACACGGCCATAAGGGAATCTTCCGAGGCGGTGAAGATAATCACCGAGAACACCTTTGCCATAAAGGAGAGAATGTACGGCCTTGTGGAGAAGTCGGAAGAGATAAGTGAGATGGTCAACAGCAGGCAGGAGGAGATACAGACTATAAACGAAGGTATGGAGAGGTTCGTGGGAGAGCTGAGAAACGTGACGGATTCCTTCACCAGGGTTAAGGCCTCCGTAAGGAGCATAAACGAGATTGTGGAGAACACCACCATACTCGCCTTGAACGCTTCCATAGAGGCCGCAAGAGCCGGAGAACTGGGAAGGGGCTTTGCCGTAGTCGCCGACGAGGTCAGGAAGCTGGCTTCCAAGACCGAGGAGTTTGCCAACTCCATAAGCAAGGACGTTAGCGTCGCAGAGAAGAATATAGAGGCCTTTGCCAAGAGCATGAGCGAGTTTCAGAAAAGGATACAGGCGACCTTGCAGATGTTTAAAGAGTTTCAAGAGTTCTCTAACGAGAACAGGGAGCTTGCCAAGGACATAGAGGGCCTGATATCCGATATGGTTTCGGCCTTGGAAGAGCAAAGCTCCATACTCAGGAACATATCCGAGTCCATGAACGAGCTGTCTTCGGACTTAGAGAAGATGAACACTCAGGTTGAGGTGGTTATGGGCAACATAACCAAGAAGAAGGACTCGGTGGAATCCTTAGTTTCCGTCTAAGACTTCTGCAAGGTAGTCGGCCAGGTGTTTTACCTCTTGAGCCGGGGTGAACTTTCTGGCTCCATCTCTGAGCTGTAGGACGCAGCCGGGGCAGGAGGTAAGTATGTAATCGGCCTCGGTTGCCTTAAAGTCCTCCATCTTCTCCCTTTGAACCTTCTCAGAAAGCTGAGGATTCTTTATGCTCCACAGACCCGCAAAGCCGCAGCAGGATTGAGCCTTATCCGCCTTTACCACCTCTGCGTTTTCCACCCTCTCCATGACCGAGTAAAAGACGGCGGGGTTCACGCTCATGGCCGTGTAGGAGTGGCAGGGAACGTGGAAGGTGAGCTTTTCGTTGGCTCCTTTGAATTTGAGCTTTTCCGTATCCCTAAATATCAACTCTGCAAAGTCTCTGACATCCCAGTCCCTGCCGTAATCCTCAATTAAAGCCCCGCCGCAGGTTGGACACGCGACCACTACGGTGTCAAACTCGTATTTGTCCATCTCCTTGAGGTTGTGCTCTTTCAGCTTCTCAAAGGCTTCTGTGTTTCCGTGGTAAAGATGGGGTGCACCACAGCACCTTATATCCTCCGGAACCACCACCGTGTAGCCCAGCGAATTCATAAGCTTTACCACGCTCTCACCCGTCTTTCCGTAAAAGACGTCTATCATGCAACCGGTAAAGAATAGGAGCTTTGCTCTTTCCTCATCTGCTTTAAATACCTTTCCCCTCAAACCGAAGGCTTCTGCAGAGGGTTTTGGCATGAACTTGACGCTTCCCGAGGGCAGAGGCGTCTTTATCTCCGAAGGCAGCACCTTAGCCACCTTACCCGAGAGCTTTACCAGCTTCCTCCCTATACCCGACTGCATGAAGTTCAAACTTCCCAGTCCTGTCCTTGAGATGAGGTCTCTGCCAAGCTTCTTTCCCTGAAGCTCCCTCGCCTTTATGAAAACTTCCTTGTAATGAACGTCGTTGGGACACACCCACTCGCATCTGCGACACATGGCACACTCGTTCCACTGGCTTGCCACTTCCGAGTTAAGAGGCAGTTCTCCCTTTACCACCATCTCCGCGAGGGCCAGCCTACCTCTGGCGTAGCTCCCCTCCTCTCCGTGGTAGGAGGGACAGACCGACTTGCAGAGTCCGCACTTGACGCACTTCTGAGCCACATCTAAGGGAATCTCTACCTTGAACTCACCCATGGCGTTTAAATCTAATTAATTTTAAGTCTCCTTTTACTGATTTACTTCACTTTGGTGTGGTAAAATAAAAAATTCGCTAATTCCTACAGGAGGAAAACCATGAGCAGCCTGATTGACGAGGTAAAGGCAAGATATACCCCAAAGAAGGATTATCCCGACTTCAAGGTAGGAGACACGGTAAAGGTTCACTACAGGATAAAGGAAGGAGACAAAGAGAGGATACAGGCCTTTGAGGGAGTGGTTATAAGGATAAGGGGCGGAGCCCTTGATAAAACCTTCACCGTGAGGAAGGAATCCTACGGCGTGGGTATAGAGAGAATCTTCCCCTATTACAGTCCCAACATAGAGAAGATAGAGGTGGTGAAGATAGGTAAGGTAAGGAGGGCAAAGCTCTACTACCTCAGGGAGCTTAAAGGTAAGGAGGCCCAGAGGAAGATTAAAGAGATAAAGAAGTGGGAATACGAGGCCATGCAGCGTAAGAAGGAAGAGGCCAGAAGGGAAAGGGAAGAAAAGGCCAAAGCAGAGCAGGAGCAGACGGCGCAGGAGGAAACTCACCAAGATACCGAATGACCGAGTACGAGCAGCGATACTGGAAGGAGGGCCGGCTGGTCGCCGGAGTTGACGAGGCCGGCCGAGGTCCTCTGGCGGGTCCGGTTGTCGCCGCAGCCGTTATCCTACCGCCCAATACCGAACCCTTCCTTAGCACGGATTCTAAAGGTCTTTCCAAGAGGAAGAGGGAGGAGCTGTATCTCCTCATAAAGGAGATAGCTTTAGCCGTAGGCACCGCCGTGGTGGACAGCTCCGTCATAGATAGGATAAATATCCTGGGAGCTACCAAGCTGGCCATGAAGAGAGCCTTAAGAGACCTAAAGTACCCCTTTGACGTTGTAATAAGCGATTACGTAAATCTGGAGGAGTTTAATTGCGTTCCCTTAGTTAAGGGAGACCAACGAAGTCTGAGCTGCGCCTGCGCCAGCGTGGTGGCAAAGGTTCTCAGAGACAGGATAATGGAGCACTTCCATAGGGTATATCCCGATTACGGCTTCTCTTCCCACAAGGGCTACCCTACCAAAAGGCACAGGAAAGCCATAAGGAAAGTGGGTATTTCGGACATTCATAGAAAGAGCTTTAAGCTGTGAACCTCTCCGCCCTTACGGACGGAGCTTCCGGTAGAGATTACTCCCACCCGGAAGACCCACATGGGGATTCCTGCTTCAACGAGAGATGGCTAACACCCTCCTCTGAGAGTATCCCGCCAGAGCTCTCCCCACAGGCG
>JALWEG010000017.1:0-25407 GCA_027014155.1 Aquificaceae bacterium | reverse complement strand
GCTCCGACCCTACCACCCGTCAGGTGGGTGAACCCTAAATCCTTTTGTTTCTAATCTACTACAAACCTTTTACCACTAAGGTGGAGGCTGGCATCACACCCCTTTAGCTCTCCACCTGCATAAATTATTTTAGTTCTTCACCCCACTACGTGCAACCCCAGAACGCCCTTGCGAGCGACGACCTGTATCCCCTACCTTACGGAAGGGGACTTAGGGCGTAAGTTTAGTTAAAGAGCGGGCGACGGGATTCGAACCCGCGACCTGCGGCATGGCAAGCCGCCGCTCCACCACTGAGCTACACCCGCTTGATTGGGAGTATATATTATCTAACAGAGTTCCCCGTAATGCAAGTTGGGTAAAATAATCCTTGCTAAAACGATGTTTCATTTTTCAGGAGGTTAGCAACAGCTAAGGGTATATTGAACAAAAGGAGGCAAAAAGTGCAAAAAAGCGGACTGTGTAAGCATGGGACGGTGCTCCGGCTGCCAGAGGAAGGAACCGGAGTGCTGCGGTGTTCCTCCTTGAGGGCACTGTACAATCTCATGCAAGTGCAGTCCGTAGCGGGGCTAACCGCCCTCCTCCCTGACTCTCAGGAGAATCCAGGAGAGGGTCCCCCTCTAAGCGAGGGACGTGGGAGGAACCCCATAAAGGGGCGTGAGTTCCTACGACCTGGGGTAGGGACTATGGCTGGGGAAATAGCGCCAGCCGGGATTATCCCCAGTCTGAAGAGGCGCAATACAAGTAGCCCGGCACCTGAGCTGTGCAAAGTTGCACAGTTTGGGTAACCAGGTAGAGTATGGCTAAGGGAACCGTCGCTTGGAAAATCATAAAGGAGCATCTCGTATCCGGAAAAATGGTGCCCGGTGAGGAGGTAGCCATAAGGATAGACCAAACCCTAACTCAGGACGCAACGGGAACGATGAGCTATCTTCAGTTTGAAGCCATGGGAGTTCCCAGGGTTAGAACTAAGCTTTCCGTCAGCTACATAGACCACAACATGCTCCAGACGGACTTTAGGAATGCAGACGACCATAAGTATTTGATAAGCATAGCAAAGAAGTACGGCCTGTGGCTCTCCAAGCCCGGAAACGGTATATGCCATCAGGTTCACGTGGAGAGGTTCGCAAGGCCCGGTCAGACCTTGCTGGGTTCCGACTCCCACACGCCCACCAGCGGAGGTGTGGGTATGCTGGCCATAGGTGCCGGCGGGCTGGACATAGCGGCGGCGATGGCCGGAGAGCCCTTCTTTATGAAGATGCCCAAGATAGTGGGCGTTAAGCTCACCGGGAAGATGCCCGAATGGGTGACGGCAAAGGACATAATCCTTGAGCTTCTCAGAAGGCTGACGGTAAAGGGAGGGGTAGGTAAGATTTTTGAGTACTTCGGAGATGGTGTCCGGGAGCTATCGGTTCCCGAGCGCTCAACCATAACCAACATGGGTGCCGAGCTGGGAGCGACCACCTCGGTCTTCCCTTCCGACGATATAACGAGAGCCTACCTTAAGGCCCAGGGCAGGGAAGAAGACTGGATTGAGCTTCTTCCGGACGCGGACGCCGAATACGATGAGGTGATTGAGATAGACCTGGGAGAGCTTGAGCCTCTTATAGCACAGCCCCACTCTCCGGATAACGTAGTTCCCGTCAGGGAGATAGAGGGCGTAAAGGTTGACCAGGTTGTTATAGGCTCCTGCACCAACTCCTCTTTCGTTGACCTGACGAGGAGCGCCAAGCTCCTTGAGGGACAGAAGGTAAACCCGGACGTGGTGTTTGCCGTGGCACCCGGCTCAAAGCAGGCTCTTGAGCTGATAACCCAGAACGGAGCCCTCTTGGACTTCCTGAAGGCGGGAGCGAGAATCCTTGAGAGCGCGTGCGGTCCCTGCATAGGCATGGGATACGCTCCGCCCAGCGGCGGTGTGTCTATAAGGAGCTTTAATAGAAACTTTGAGGGTAGGTCTGGAACTCCAGATGCTAAAGTTTACCTCGCATCGCCGGAAACCTGCGTTGCCTGCGCCATAGCGGGTGAGATAATAGACCCCAGGAGGCTGGCGAAGGAGAGGGGACTCAAGTGGATAAGGGTAGAGATGCCGGAAAGATTCCCTTACGGCGACGAGGCGTTTATAGAGCCTCTGCCCGAGGAGGAAGCCCGGAGCGTTGAGATATACAGAGGACCCAACATAAAGCCCCTGCCGGAGTTTGACCCCATGCCCGAGAAGATTGAGGGTAGGGTAGCTCTCATAGTTGGAGATAACATCACTACGGACCACATAATGCCCGCCGGAGCCAAGATACTGCCCTTGCGCTCCAACATATACGCCATATCCGAATACGTCTATCACTACGTTGACCCCGAGTTCGTCAGCAGAGCTAAGAAGCTGAGAGACGAGGAAGGTAAGGCTTCCATAATAGTAGGTGGGGAGAACTACGGGCAGGGTTCCTCAAGGGAGCATGCCGCTCTCGCTCCCAGATTCTTGGGCGTTAGAGCCGTGATAGCCAAGTCCTTTGCCAGAATCCACCACGCCAACCTCGTGAACTTCGGTATAGTCCCCTTAGAGTTCGCGGACAAGAAGGACTACGAGAAGTTCACCCTATGGGACGAGGTGGAGATACCCCAGCTTGAGGAGAGGCTCAAGGCCGGTGAGAAGGTAATAGTGAGGAACAGGTCAACCGGAGAGGAGATAGAATGTAAATACAACCTCACTCCCAAGCAGGTCTCCGTGCTTATAGCGGGAGGGCTTCTCAACTGGATAAAGGGCAAGCAAGGGAGTAGGGTAGGTTAAGGAGGTGTGGTATGGTTGAGAGAAAAGTAGTGTCCATAGTGGGAGCCGGAAACGTAGGGGAGCACGTCGCAAGCCTCTTACTCCTTAAGGGTTTGGTTGACGTTCGTCTCTTTGATATTCCCAGACAGACGGAGGACAAGGTCTTTGAACCCGTAAAAGGCAAAGCCCTTGACATGAAGCAGATGGTCGCCGCCATGGATATAGATTCCAAGGTGGACGGCTTCACCGTGTCTCCGGAGGGAGAGGGCTACGAGCCCATAGTCAACAGCGACATAGTCGTCATAACCGCAGGCTTCCCCCGCAGGCCGGGAATGAGCAGAGAAGACCTGCTGGAAACCAACGTAAAAATCCTGTCAACTATAATCTCCAAGGTCAGGCACTACTCCCCCGATGCCATACTCATCGTGGTGACCAACCCGGTGGACATAATGACTTACGCCGCCTATAGGCTGAGCGGATTTCCCCAGAACAGGGTGATAGGTATGGCCGGAGTCCTTGACTCGGCCAGGTTTAAGACCTTCATAGCCGAAGAGCTGAGGGTGTCGCCCAAGGACATACACGCCTACGTTATAGGGGGACACGGGGACGAGATGGTGCCCCTGATTTCCATGTCCAACGTCGGGGGGATACCTCTAAAGGATTTGATACCCAAGGACAGACTCCACGAGCTCATAGAGAGAACCAGATTCGGCGGAGGGGAGATAGTTAACCTGATGGGAACTTCCGCCTACTACGCTCCCGCCGCTGCGGTGGTTGACATGGTTGAGGCTCTGGTGACCAACAGCAGAAGGATACTGCCCTGCTCTGTCTATTTGGACGGGGAGGCGGGCGAGTATTACGGAGTTAAGGGCTTCTGTGTGGGGGTTCCGGTTAAGTTGGGCTCCGATGGGGTTGAAGAAATCATAAAAGTGCCTATGATAGAAGAGGAGAGACAGATGTGGGAAAGGTCGGTTGAATCGGTTAAAAAGAGTATTGAAGTTGCGGAGGTGTTCTTAGGTGGTTAGAGAGGTTCATATAAATGAGATAATAGAGGCCGTAAAGGAGCTTACCATAAAGGCCAACTACGAGCTTCCCGAAGAGGCGGTTATGGCTTTCAAGGGAGCCGTTGAGAGGGAAGAGTCGGAGCTGGGCAGGGAAGTGCTCTCCCAGATACTCCTTAACGCACGACTGGCGGCCGAGGAGGAGCTGCCTTACTGTCAGGATACGGGAGTGAGCGTCGTTTTCTTAGAGATAGGGCAGGACGTTAGGGTGGTAGGTGGAAGCTTGCAGGAGGCGGTCAACGAAGGCGTTAGAAGGGCTACCGATGAAGGAAAGCTCAGGGCCTCTATGGTCTGGGACCCCGTATTTGAGAGGAAGAACACGGGGGACAACACTCCCGCGGTAATCCATTACGAGGTGGTACCGGGGGACAGGATAAAGATAGTGGTGGCTCCCAAGGGTGGTGGCTCGGAAAACACCTCTCGGCTGGCGATGCTCAAGCCCGCGGACGGCTGGGAGGGTGTGAAGAGGTTCATACTTGAGACCGTAAAGCTTGCAGGACCCAACGCATGTCCACCCCTGACGGTGGGTGTCGGCATAGGGGGCAACTTTGAGTACTCGGCCATTCTTGCAAAAAAGGCCATACTGAGACCTGTGGGAGAGAGGCATTCTGACCCGCTCATAAGGAAAGTGGAGGAAGAGCTTATGGAGGACATAAACAAGCTGGGGCTGGGGCCAATGGGCTTTGGAGGAACCGTAACCGCCATAGACGTGAAGGTTGAGATGTATCCCTGCCACATCGCCTCTCTACCAGTAGCGGTGAACGTTCAGTGTCATGCGTGCAGGCACGCGGAAAAGATAATATAGAATATGGATTTCTCCTTATTTGAGCTTTTTGACGACCCCGTCGTAGTTATAAACAGAAAAGACCTCAGTGTAGTGTTTGCCAACTCTCAGGCAAAGAAGGTCTTCTGCGGAGAGGGAGAGAAGTGCTACTCGGTCATATACGGAAATCAAGCTCCCTGCGACGAGCAGGAGGAGCTCATCTGTCCTCTGAAAGAGGCGGTTAAGGGCGATGAGAGAAGCTCCTTCTCCGTTCATATAGTAAATCTGAGGGGAAACTACAAGATTTTCCTGATTAAGAGCTACAGCCTATCGGAAGAGCTTTACGCCGAGGTCTTCATGGACATAACCCGCATTCAAAAGGATATAGGCCTCTTCCACAACCTTTACTACCTGAGGCTCTTTGAGAAGGGACCCGTGGTGGTATTTGTATGGAAGAACGAGGAAGGCTGGCCTGTAAGCTACGTCAGCAAGAACGTGGAAGAGCTTTTGGGTTTCAGCAGAGAGGAGTTCATAACAGGAAAGGTCTCTTACGGGGAGTTGATACACCCCGAGGACATAGAGAGGGTAGCCCACGAGGTCAAGGTTTACTCTGAAAGCGGGGTCCCTTACTGGGAACACGAGGACTACAGACTAAGAACCAAATACGGAGTGTATATATGGGTTTACGATTACACCGTGCCCGTTAGGGACGAAGATGGAAATATAACCAGCTACGTAGGCTATCTGCTTGACGTGAGCGACAAACATCACGAGTGGGAGCTCTTCAAGACCCTATCCGAGGCCTCACCCATAGGTATCTTCTTAAGATGCGACTTTAGGCTCGTGTATGCCAACCAAAGGTTGGCGGAGATTACGGAGTATTCGGTGAACGAGCTTACCCGCTTTGAAGACATAGCGGACTTGGTCTACGAAGAGGACAAGGAGAAACTGAGGGAGATTATCAAAAGGAGGCTAAAAGGGGAGTCCGGCGTCAAATCTTACGAACTCAGGATAAAGACCAAGAGGGGAAGGATTAAGTGGGTGCAGATAACCTCAAACCTCGTAAAGCACAAAGGCAAGCTTTGCAGCATAGGCTCCGTAATGGACATATCCGAGAGGAAGAGATACGAAAAGAAGTTGGAGTGGCTCTCCATGAGGGACGCTCTGACTGGTCTGTACAACAGAAGGGCTATGGAGGAGTTCGTGAAGGTTGAGGTGAACAAAGCTATGAGGGAGGGTTCAGGCTTCGGCCTCATAGTTATAGACTTGGACAACTTCAAGGATATAAACGATACGTACGGCCACGTGGTAGGGGACGAAGCGCTGAAGCACGTGGCAAAGATACTCCAATCCGTGGTAAGAAAGTCGGACCTGGTAGGCAGGTGGGGTGGGGACGAGTTTGTTGTGCTCTTGCCCACTTCAGATATGAGCAGGGTTGAGAAGGTATCCGAAAGGATATGCGAAGTTATATGCAACAACAGACTCAACGAACATATAGGCATAAGCGTCTCCGTAGGTGCGTCCGCCTACAGGCCGGGAGATTCGGTGGATAGTCTGCTTATAAGAGCCGACAAGGCTCTTTACAGAGCCAAGAGGTTGGGTAAAAACAGGGTAGAGGTGCTATGAAATACATACTCCTGCTCGCGATTATAGGACTTATAACGGTTCTCTTCCTATCTGGCTTCCTCTTCAGGGTTATAAAGCTCAAATTTAGAAAAGCGGGAAGATGAAGGAGTTGGCTCTCTCCCTTTACGTAGGTTCTCTATTCCTTATAACCTTCGTTGTGGCACCTACATTGCTCAGGACGGACCTCGGCAAGGATTTGGCGGGAAGGCTCTACGGCAGAATTCTCTGGAGATTTTACAAGATTGCTTTTTTACTCCTATTGGTGTATCTTATATTGAGCCGCAACTGGCTGGGACTTTTGCCTTTGGGAGTGCTTTTGGTAAACGTAGGCATATCTGCTTGGCTCAGGAGCTACAAAGGTCGTTTGGGAAATATAGAGAATTACGAGTTCAACTCGCCGGCGAGGGTGAAGTTCAGGAGGGTTTCTTACCTTTCTACCGCTGTGCTCACTTTGAACTTCTTTATATCGGCAGCACTTTTGCTTAGAGGAGGCTAAATGCAGAAGGGAAAGCACAGATACAGGGTTAACCATCAGATAAGGGTCAGAGAGGTCAGGCTCATAGACGAGAACGGCCAGCAGATAGGGGTGGTTCCTACCGAAGAGGCTCTCAGGCTTGCGGAGGAGAAAGGGCTGGACCTCGTTGAGATAGCGCCTCAGGCGAGACCCCCCGTATGCAAGATTCTGGACTACGGGAAGTTCAAGTACGAGATGCAGAAGAAGGAGAAGGAGGCCAGAAAGAAGCAAAAGGAGCACGCCATAGAGGTCAAAGACATAAAGATGAACGTTCGCATAGACGAGCATGACCTCATGGTGAAGCTAAAGCACATAAAGGAGTTTCTTTCGGACGGGGACAAGGTCAGGATAAGGATAAGGTTCAGGGGAAGGGAGCACGCGCACCCGGAGCTGGGGGACAAGCTCATTCAGAGAATCATGCAAGAGGTGGGAGAGCTGGGGAGCATAGAAAACAAACCCAAAAAGGAGGGACCCTTCTTGACCTTCTCGTTGATTCCCAAAAAGAAAAAGTAGCATGTCGGACGTGGTAGCTCTAATCCTTTTCTTAATCGTAATCCATCTCATACTTTTGGCTTACTGGAAGGGCATGTCCAAGGCGAGGAAAGACAAAAGAATGAATTAGAATTAGATTTAACTTTCAAAGGCAGGAGGCGGAATCATGCAGATAAAACACAAGAATGCGGAAAAGGCACGCAAGATAAACATAGCCATCGCCTTAACGCTGGCCTTTTTCGTCCTGATAACCTATATTCTTACCTTTGTCATAGCGACCATGTTAGGTAGGTGATATGGAGCTTTACAATCTGCTGAGCCTTCTCAGCGCTACGGTCATAGCCATCAGCGGGCTGTCGGTAATCTCCGGTATAGTCCTGATAAAGTTGGGGAAGAGAGAGCTTCACAGGAAAGCGATGCTGACCGCTTCATTCTTAGCTCTACTCTTCGTAATCGTATACCTTATCAAGTCCTCTCTGTACCCCCCCAGACCCTATCAGGGTGATAATCGGACCTTTTATCTCTTCGTCCTTTGGTCTCACACGATTCTATCTATAATAAACTTACCCTTGGTGGTGGCAACCCTGTACTTCGGGTTGAAGGACAGGATTGATAAACACAAAAAGATAGCGCCCATAACGGCGGGTGTCTGGATTTACGTTGCGGGGACGGGCTGGCTGATATACTACTTACTTAGCAATTAAGCTTGTAGGAGGTAAAGATGGTTAGACTTTTGGCGGTGCTCGCTATACTGGTGGGCGTATCCTTCTCCCAGAGCAATATAGCCTGCGTGGACACGGGTAGGATTCTAAAGGAATCTAAGTTGGTGGCAAACGCCCAGTCGGAGCTTAGGGAAAAGCTCATTGAGTATCAGAAGAAGATAAGCGAGAAGGAGAAGAAGCTGGAAGAGCTGAAGAAGCAGATAGAGAGCAAGGCCATATCCAAGAAGAAGAGGGAGGAGAAGATAAAGGAGTATCAGAAGATAGAGGCCGAGGCAAGGGAGCTTCAAGAGAAGGCTCAGATGGAGCTGACCTCTCTCAAGGAGAGGCTTGAGAACATGGTTTACAACAGGGTAAAAGAGGTGGTTAAAAAGCTCTCCAAAGAAAACGGATACTCCGCCGTCTTTGATTGCGGGGTATTAATCTACAGGGGGGACTTGGACATAACCACGGAAGTTTTGGACCTTTTGGACAAAAATACAGAAGTTGGTAAGAACAATGGCAAGCGCGGTGGGGTTTTAGACCTGTTGGGTAATAAAGACAAAAAAACAGAAAAGTAGTATGAAGCTGGGCCACATAGCCCGGGTTATAGGCGGGCACTTGGTGGGAGATGAAAACTTAGCCGTGGAGAGGGTGTCCTCTCCCGGCTCTGCCGGCGAGGGGAGCATAGTTTTCGTCCACTCTGAAGGAGACCTGGAGAAAGCGACCAAGGCCGGCGCCACCGCCTTGGTGGTTGACAGGGACATCAAATTTAAGAACTACATAAAGGTGGAGGACGTCAAGTACTCCCTCGCCCTCTTCCTTGAGCACTTCTATCCCGAGGAGCACCCGGAGGGTATATCCGAGAAGGCATACATAGGTGTTAACGTCTCCTTGGGTAAGAATGTCTATGTAGGACCCTACGCGGTGATAGAGGACGACGCGGTGATAGAGGACGGAGTTAAGGTTTATCCCTTCACCTACGTGGGTAGAGGCTCTTACGTGGGTGAGGATAGCGTTCTCTTTAGCGGGGTGAAGGTTTATCCGAAGAGCGTGATAGGCAAGAGGGTCAGGATTCACAGCGGTGTGGTTCTGGGAGCCGACGGCTTTGGATACACCATAGGCAGGTGGGGGATAAAGAAGATTCCCCACATAGGCAACGTGGTGGTGGAGGACGATGTGGAGATAGGTGCCAACACCACCGTGGACAGGGCCACCCTTGAGAGCACAAGGATAGGCAAGAACACCAAGATAGACAACTTAGTAATGATTGCCCACAACTGTGACATAGGCAAAGACAACATCGTTGTATCCCACTCGGCCATAGCGGGCAGCTGCTCCACCGGAGAGTGCGTCATCATCGGAGGCAAGGTGGGGGTGGCAGACCACGTGCACATAGGGGACAGAGCCGTTATAGTGTCGGGCTCAAACGTCTCCAAGAGCCTTCAGGGGGGAAAGACTTACGGGGCGGCCTTTCCGGCGATGGAGTGGCACAGGTGGAAGAGACTGCTCTTTTACATACACAGAATTCCTGAAATCTTCAAAGGGAAGAGATGAAGGCCTTTATAGATAGCATAGTGGTTGAGGGGTTCAAGTCCTACGGCCTTAAAAAGATGAGTATTCCCATAGGGGAGGGTTTCGTGGCCGTTGTAGGACCGAACGGGGCGGGCAAGTCCAACATAGGCGACGCCATATCCTTCTGCCTGGGTATAGCTACCACCAAGACGTTGAGGGCTAAGAACCTATCTTACCTAATCTTCTCCAAAGACGGAGTTAAGGGAGAACACGCCTACGTGGAGGTTCACTTCAAGAACTACGGAGCCTTTCCCGTTGAGGAGGAGGACATAGTTATAAGCAGGAAGGTGTCCAAGGACGGAAGGAGCGTATTTAAGATAAACGGAACCACGGTAAGGGAGAGGGACCTAAAGGACTTTTTGAGCAAGGCGGGCATATACGAGAACGGCTACAACGTGGTACTTCAGGGGGACATAGTCAAGTTCCTGAAGATGACGCCTTTAGAGAGACGCAGGGTCATAGAGGAGGTGGCCGGCATAAGCGAATACGAGCAGAAGAAGGAGAGGGCGCTAAAGGACCTCTACGAGATAGATATAAAGCTGAGAGAGCTGGAGCTTTTGATAGAGAACATAGAGATGCAACTGGACAAGCTCAGGGAGGAGAGGCAGAAGCTTCTCAGATACAGGGAGGTTTCTCAAAATCTGAGGGAGAGCAAGCTCAAGCTGATATTCAAGGAGATGCACTCGGTAATGGAAGACCTCAAGAGCTTAGAGGCTAAAAAGAGCGCCTTGGAGGAGGAACTCCAAGAGCTCAAAAGTGCTATGCAGGAGAAAGAAAAGGAGCTGTCCCGGGTTGAAGAGAGGCTGAAGGAGGTAAACGAGAGGCTTTTGCCTTACAGGGAGAAGGTGGGTAAGGTAAGCTCGGACATAGAGCACATAGAGAAGAAGATAAAGGAGAGCGAAAGAAGGGTAGAGGGCATCATAAAGGAGAGGCAGGGAGAGGAGGAAAAGATAGGCTATCTGAGGAAGGACCTGGCAAACCTCACGGCGGAGAAGGAGGAGCTTTTAAAGAGGCTGTTCCTTGAGGAGGAGCATCTGGATAAGTTAAGAGACGAGAAGGATAGGGTTTACGAGGAGTTCAAGAGCCTTGACGCTCAGCTCAAGGTCTCTCTGGAGGAAGCTCACAGGGTTGAGGAGAAGGAAAAGGCTCTCAGGAGGAGCCTGGAAGAGAAGAGAAAGAGGCTTGAGAAGATAACCTTGAGACTCCACGAGATAGACCTGAAGGTGGAAAAGAACAGGGAAGACATACTCAGGCTTGAGGAGGAGGTTAAGAAAATCAAGGAGTTTTCGCAGGAGGCACAGAAGGAGATAAAGAAGCTCCAAGAGCTGAAGAAGAGGGAAGAGGCACTCATTTCCGAGGAGAAACGAAAGCTCAAGAAGGCGGAGGACAGGCTCGCCGGCGTCAGGAAGAAGATAGAGGAGCTTCTAAAGGAAAGAGCGGTGGTGGAGAACAAATTGAGAACCGCTCAAGACAGGAGCGTAGTGTTTGAAGGCATTGAGGGGGTTTACGGGAGCGTGGGAGACCTAATCAGGGTTCACCAGCTTGAGTACCTGAAGGCCATAGAGGCGGCCGGCGGAGCAAGGCTCAAGTACGTGGTGGTAGAAAACGAGGACGTCGCAAAGAGATGCATAGAGGTGCTCAAGAGGCACCAGCTCGGCAGAATGAGCTTCATTCCTCTCAATAGAATAAAGGCTCAGAGGCTTCCCGCCTTTCCCCGCAGGAGGGGAGCCATAGACTTCGTGGTCAATCTCGTTGAATACGAACCTAAGTTTGAAAAGGCCGTTCACTTCGTATTCGGAGACACCTTGCTGGTGGAAGACTTTGATTCTGCGAAGGATATAGGTATAGGCAACTACAGAATGGTCACTCCCGAGGGGGAGATATTTGAGAAGACGGGCGTCATAAGCGGCGGTTCCACGAAGGGAAGCGGCGAGCTGGGCAGGAAGTTCTACGAAGAGGAGCTTAAGATTTTAGAGGAGGAAGAGGAGAAGCTCAGAGAGGAAGAGGAACAGAGCCTGAAAGAGCTTCGCAAACTGAGGTCTGAGCTGGCCGAGCGGGAGGGACTCCTGAAGGTTATAGAGAACAAGATAAGCGAGCTGAAGAACTCCCCCCAAGGGCAGGAGAGCAGGCTAAAAGAGCTGCAAATCAAGATAGCTAAGGCTCAGGACTACGTGAAGCTCCTGCTTGAAGAGAAGGAAAGGCTCAGAGAGGAGGCCAAAGAGATAAAGCAGGACTTGGATTACGGAGAGGAGAAGCTCAAAAACCTCTCTATAAAGAGACAGGACATAATGAGATACTACAAGGAGTCGGGTATAGAGCACAAGCGTAGGGAATATGAAAAGAGGCTAAAGCTCTTTGAGGAAAAAAGGGAGGAGATAAACGCTCTGAAGATAGAGATTGAGAAGCTGGAGGCGGATACGGAAGCACTGAGGAGGGAGATACACAGAAGACAGGAGTACATAGAGAGATTAGAGCAGGACAGGCTTGAGCTTGAGAGGGAGGTAGAGAAACTGACCTTGGAAAAGATAGAGAAGCAGGAGAGCATAAAGGAGATGGAGGCAGAGGTTTACAGGCTGTACAAGCTCAAGGACGAGCTGGAAGAGGAGCTGAAGGAGATGCAATCCATCGTAGGAAGCTTGAGGATAAAGGAGGAGGAGCTTTCCGCCGGCCTGGGCAAGCTGGAGCTTAGCATGGTCAAGCTCTCTCAAAAGAGGGAAGACCTCAAAGATAGGCTGTCCGAGCTGGATTACGGAGAGGAGGAGATACCTCGGGTGAGCGAGAGCGTATCCAAGCTTAAAGAGAGGGTAAACAAGCTGGAGAGGGAGCTGGAGGCCATAGGCGGAGTGAACATGAACGCCGAAGAGGATTACAGGGAGCTGGAGGCCAAGTATCTTGATTACAAGGATAGGGACAAGAGGCTGAAGGAGGAGAGAAAGGCTATCAAGAGGTTGATAGAGGAGATAGATACAAAGAAGCTCCACGCCTTTGAGGTGGCCTTTAAGGCCATTAACAAAAACCTTAAGAGAACCTTCAGGTTCCTATCCCCCGGAGGGAAGGCGGAGATGCTCCTTGAGGACCCGGACGACCCCTTCAGGGGCGGCGTGAACCTGGTGGTAAAGCCCAGGGGAAAGGACGTCCAATACCTTGAGGCCATGTCGGGAGGAGAGAAAACCCTCGCCGCCCTTTCCCTCATATTCGCCATACAGGATTACAAACCCTCGCCCTTTTACTACTTTGACGAAGTGGACGCTCACCTTGATGAGGCAAACGCCCGCAAGGTGGGAGAGCTTATAAAGGAAAAGTCCAAGGAGGCTCAGTTCATAGTGGTCACCCTCAGAGAGGTACTGGCCACCTTCTCCGACAAGCTGATAGGTGTGTCCTCAAGGGGGGGAATATCTAAGGTCTTTCCGGTGGTAAACTCGTCCGAGATTCTCCAGGAGGCGGCCTCATAGGTTAGAGAGCTCCTTGGCTATCTCCCTCTGTCTCTCAAAGATGTAGCGTTGAAGCTCCCTCTTTCCTACTTTGCCCGCATCTATGGAGAAGCCCATTAAAATCTTGAACCTATCTATATCCGTTATGTGTTCAAGGTTGAGTACGGCATTAAAGCACGCCTTTGGCAGGTGTATCTCACCCCTGAACTTCCTCATATCCTTCATCAGGATTATGTCTTCTTCGCTCAAATCTTTCCTATCAAAAATTACTCCCACCCCTACCTCGCTTATATCCTTCACCGTGCCTTCTAAGCTCTTTTCTTTCAAGTTTAACTTAACCCTTACGGGTTCGTTGGGGTCGGGTTCCACCCTGACGTACTCCCTGTTAACGAAGGGAGGAGGAGGTGTTAATCCCTCTATGTACAGGTAAAGTTTACCTTTCCTTTCGGAGAAAATATTGGTCTTTATATACATGTCCCAGCCCGGCACCAAGACGTAAAGGCTCTCACCAACCGGCAGGAGTTTGGATATACTGCTCTGGTGTTGGAATACGATGAACTTCTCTTTTGCATCGTATTCAAGCAGTTTGAGTTTGCGCTTGACCACAAGCCCTCTGAATTTGAACATAACGTGGTAAAACTGTCCGGGCTTTAGCAGCTTTTTCAGTTCCCTGAGCGACTCCATATCTTATCTCTTATAACTGTCGGTATTTTGAGCGATACATTAAGTATAAAATATCAGTGCTATGATAGATGCCTTATTCAAAAACCTTTGTCCCAACTGCGGGGGGGACATCACCTCTAAGAGGTTGCTTGCGGGGCTTCCCTGTGAGAGATGCCTTCCCGAGGAGCTTCCCAAAGAGGTGGTGTGCTCAAGCGTGCAGCGGGGGAGACTCAAGGAGCTGTGCGGATTTTACGAAAGGGTAAGGAGATGGGAAGAACACTTCTTAAATTCCTTCCGGGTTCCGCCCTGGAGCCTTCAAAGGTCGTGGGCTAAGAAGGTATTTCTGAACCGTTCCTTCGCACTTTTAGCGCCTACGGGAGTGGGAAAGTCAACCTTCGGTATATCCATGGCGACCTTCCTTGCCAAAGAGGGCAAGAAGGCCTTCGTAATCTTGCCTACCAAGCTCCTGATTCAAAGAACCTACGAGCGCTTTAAGGAGATAGGCTTCCCCGAAGAGGAGCTTCTCGTGTTCGGCGAGCTTACTCCGAAGCAGAAGAGGTTGGCAAAGGAGAGGTTGGAAAGAGGGGATTTCTCCGTTCTCGTCGCCAGCTCCATGTTTCTGTACAAGAACTTTGAGATAATTCCCAAGGACTTTGAGTTTATCTTCATAGACGACGTTGACTCCTTTCTAAAGACGGCCAGGAACGTGGACAAGGTGCTCTACCTCTTGGGTTTTTCCGAAGGAGACGTGGAAAGGGCTATGGAGCTTATAAGGCTCAAGGACAAGAGAAATAAGTCTAAGGAGGACTGGGAGGAGATAAGGAGGAGGTCTGAAGAGCTCAAAGAGCTGTCCCTGAAGAGGAGAGGGGTTCTGGTAGTGTCCTCGGCCACGGGCAACCCCCGCTCCAACAGAATCAAGCTATTCAGGGAGCTCTTAGGCTTTGAGGTGGGCAGACCCGTCTTCTACATAAGGAACGTGGAAGACCTGTATAGGGAGTGCTCCGACCTGGACACCTGCCTGATAGAGCACGTAAAGCAGATGGGCAGGGGAGGGCTTATATTTGTGTCTTCGGATTTTGGCAAGGAGGCGGTTGAACGCATAGCAAAGAGGTTGAGCGACGAGGGCCTGCGCACGGCCACCTACGAGGAACTTGATGAGGAGACCTTGGAAAGATTTCAGAAGGGCGAGATAGAGCTGCTGGTGGGCATATCATCCTACAGGAATCCCCTTGCGAGGGGGATAGATATGCCGGCCTCTGTCAGGTACGCCGTGTTTTACGGCGTTCCCAAGATAGTTATACGCCTTGATATAGAGTCCCACGTGTCCCACCTTCTATGGGCACTCCTATCCTTGAGGCCTCTGGTGGCCAAGGAGGAGACCCTAAAGGAGAGACTAAAGGAGCTTGACGGTTGGATACAGAGGCTCAGGAGATACTCCTTCATAAGCGAGGACTTCATAGAGAGGAATCCCAATCTCAAGGCTGCCATAGGCAAGCTCAGGGACGAGATAAGGGAGTTCCTTACCCACGAGCGTGTGGTCTCCCTAATCCAAAGCTCGGAGGAGATAAGCCTCAGAAAGGAGGAGGAGAACTACGTTCTCGTGGTTGCGGACATAACCGGCTACCTTCAGGCCTCGGGTAGAACCTCAAGGATGTTCGCCGGCGGGATAACCAAGGGTCTTAGCCTCGTGCTGGTGGACGACTTTAAGGCCTTTCGGAACTTAGAGAAGAAGATACGCTGGCTCTACGAAGACATAAACTTCAAGAGGTTTGAAGAGGTTGAGCTTTCCGAGATTCTATGGGAGATAGACGGGGACAGGGAGAAGGTGAGAGATGTCCTCAGCAGGAAGGTAAAGGAGGAGAGGAAGGAACACCTGAAGCCAATCCTCTTGGTAGTTGAGTCTCCCAATAAGGCGCGGACCATAGCCAACTTCTTCGGTAAACCCATACAGAGGAAGCTGGGCAGCTTTGAGGTTTTGGAGGTGGCGGTAGGGGGTGCATACTTGAGCATAACCGCCTCCTTGGGACACATACTTGACTTGGCAAAGGAGGGTGGCTTTCACGGTGTAGTGGTGAAGGAGGATGGTTTTGAGCCCGTGTATGAGGTTATAGAGGGCAAGGAGGAGACTCTGCAGGGGCTGATTGCGGTTGCCTTGGAGGTGGAAGACGTCCTGGTGGGAACGGACCCGGATACGGAAGGGGAGAAAATCGGCTGGGACATAGGTGGAATTCTCTCTCCCTTCGCAGGGGAGATAAAGAGGATAGAGTTCAACGAGATTACGAGAAAGGCTATAAGGAGGTCTCTGGAAAACCCGAGAGAATTTAACGAGAACCTCGTGAAGGCCCAGGTGCTCAGACGGGTAGCGGACAGATGGGTAGGTTTTGAGGTCTCCCGCATACTCCAGCGCTACTTTGATAAGCAGTGGCTTTCAGGCGGCAGGGTTCAGATTCCCGTACTGGGCTGGATAGTGGAGAGGGAGGAGCTATACAGAAAGAAGAGATCCGTTATCCAGATAACCTGGAACGAGGACGGCAGATGGCTGAGGATAGAGTTTGAGTTCTCAGACAGGAAAGAGGCCGAACGGGTGTTCAAGAGCCTCAAACGCCTGAAGGTTAAGGTTCTAAAGGAATACGAGGAGATGCGTCCTCCGCCACCGCCCTACAGGACGGACACCCTCTTGAAAGACATGTCCGAGAGGTATAAGTTCTCCCTCTCTAAGAGCATGGAGCTGGCTCAGACCCTCTTTGAGCTGGGATTCATAACCTACCACAGAACCGATTACCTGAGGGTCTCGGACGCCGGTCTTGCCCTGGCACGGGAGTTCGTAAAGGAGGAGTTCGGTGAGGAGTTCTACAAACCCCGCCGGTGGGCCGAGGGGGGCGCCCACGAGTGTATAAGGCCTACCAAACCTCTGGAACCGGAGGAGCTCAAGGCTCTGGTTCTCTCGGGTCAGGTGAGCGGACTGAGCAGGGAGCACCTGCTTATGTACGAGAGAATCTTCAGGCGCTTCATGGCTTCACAGATGAAGGAGGTAAAGCTCAAAACTAAAGAGGTGGTAGTGGAAGCGGACGGTCTCTCCAAGGAACTTAAGCTACATACGCAAGTAATTGAGGAAGGCTTCAATAGAATATACCCGGTGGAACTTACACCCGACATCAAAGGAGAGGTGGACGTATCCGACAGGAAGGAGCTAAAAGAGCTTCCTATGGCATACCTCTTTACGCAAGGTTCCATAGTTGAGGAGATGAAGAGGAAGGGGATAGGCAGACCCTCTACCTACGCCACCGTGGTATCCAAGCTGATAGATAGGGGGTACGTCATAGACAGAAAGGGCTTTCTCATTCCTACAAAGCTTGGAAAGGAGGTTTACGCCTTCCTAAAGCGTCAAGAGAGCATACTACCCTTTGTATCTGAGGAATTCACCAGGGAGCTTGAGTCTATGATGGACACGGTGGAGGAAGGAAGAGAAGATTATAAGAATATACTTAAGGTTTTATATGAAGATATAATAGAGTTTGAGGAAGCTGTAAGGAGGTAGGGCATGAATCTGCACCCGCTGATAATCTACTTCGCGGTAGGCTCGTTGTTTGCAACTTACGTGGGATACTTCGTTTACTTCATCCTGATGCGCAACAAAGGCTTTGTATTCTACTACTCGTTAACTAACCACGCTATGGCTACGGTGTTTTCCGTAATTGCAGCTTTAACTGGATTAAATATGGCATCGGCTCAGTACGTTCAGCAAAAAGCTCCTGCACTTTTCCTTTTTCCTCACAAATGGTTAGGTTTACTCCTTGCCCTGTTTACTTTCCTGACCTTCGCATTTATGTGGATAAAGCAGAAAGAGGCCAACAGGAAGGTGGGCATAGCCATCTCCGTTCTGGGGATACTCCTGAGCCTGGGAGTGGTTGTATTGGGTTGGCTCTTGAGATTGGTTTTCTTCTGAGAAAGAATTAAATTCTTTTATTATGCTTGAAGGTTATGAGATTCTAAAGGGCTATTCGGGCCCTATAGACATAAAGTATCTCACCAAAGAGGAGCTGAAAAAGCTCGCTCAAGAGGTAAGGGACTACATAATCAAGGTGGCTTCCCGAAACGGGGGGCACGTGGCTCCGGGCCTGGGCGTGGTGGAGCTGACCATATCCCTGCTCAGGGTCTTTGAACCGCCCAAGGACGTCATAGTTTGGGACATAGGACACCAGGCCTACCCGTGGAAGATTTTGACCGACAGAAAGGAAGCCTTCCCAACCCTCAGGAAGTACAAGGGGATTTCCGGCTTTCTTAGAAGGGAAGAGAGCCTTTACGATGCCTTCGGCGCGGGGCACAGCTCCACTTCAATATCCGCCGCCCTGGGCTTCAGGGTAGGCAAAGACCTGAAGGGAGACGACTCTTGGACTTTGGCTGTAATAGGCGACGGTGCCATGACAGCGGGCATGGCCTTTGAGGCCCTGAACAACGCTGGCCACATAAGGCCGGACAGGTTTATAGTGGTTCTCAACGATAACGAGATGTCCATATCTCCCAACATAGGAGCCATATCCACCTACCTCAACAAGGTGATAAGCGGCCACTTCGTTCAAGAGACCCGCCAGAAAATCAAGAACTTCCTACAGCACATGGGCGAAACCCCCCTGAGAATTATGAAATTAACAGAGGAATTCATGAAGGGACTCATATCTCCGGGGGTAATCTTTGAGGAGCTTGGCTTCAATTACATAGGTGTCATAGACGGACACGACTTGGAGGCTCTGGAAACCACCTTTAAGAACGCCAAGGATATAAAGGGTCCCGTTCTTATCCACGTCCTAACCAAGAAGGGCAAAGGCTACAAGCCGGCGGAAGAGAATCCGGTAAAGTGGCACGGGGTAGCCCCCTACAAGATAGAGTCAGGGGAGATTATAAAGAAAAGCTCCCTGCCCACCTGGACCTCCGTCTTTGGCAACGCGATAGTTGAGCTGGCCCAGATGGACGATAAGGTGGTGGTGATAACCCCTGCCATGAGGGAAGGTTCCGGATTGGCCAAGTTTGCAGAGAGGTTTCCCGATAGGTTCTTTGACGTGGGTATAGCCGAACAGCATGCCGCCACCTTCGCCGCAGGACTGGCCTGTGAGGGTATGAAGCCCGTAGCCGCCTACTACTCTACCTTCCTACAGAGGGCTTACGACCAGGTTATCCACGACGTAGCTCTCCAGAATCTGCCCGTTACCTTCGCCATAGATAGGGCAGGTCTCGTGGGGGACGACGGTCCCACCCATCACGGAGTCTTTGACCTTTCCTTCTTAAGATGCGTTCCCAACGTGGTCATATCCGCACCCAAGGACGACCAAGAACTCAGGGACCTGCTCTATACGGCTATAAACAGCCAGAGGCCGTTCTTCATCAGGTATCCCAGGGGCACTGCCAAGGGTGTAAGTGTAGAAGGTTTCAATCGGATAGAGATAGGGAGCTGGGAAGAGCTTCTGCCGGGTGAGGACGTTGTGGTGCTGGCGGTGGGCAATCCGGTTTACGACGCCCTAAGAGCCGCCGAGGAGCTTAGAAAGGAGGGCATAAAGGCCGGCGTGGTCAACGCGAGATTCGTGAAGCCTCTGGACGATAATCTCCTCATGGAGCTTGCAAACAGGTATGAGAGCTTCATAACGGTTGAGGATAACGCCGTATTGGGAGGATTCGGCTCGGCGGTTCTGGAGTTCCTGTCCAGCAGAGGGATATTTAAGAGGGTGGTATGCCTCGGCATACCCGACCGCTTCATAGAGCATGGGGCCCAGTCCATTCTGAGGGCACAGGTGGGAATAGACTGGGAGGGTATAAAGAGGGCGGTGATGGAACACCTCTTAGACAGGCGCACCTGAGGGTATCACCGGTTCGCTTTTCTCATTGAAAGCTCCACGTATATCGCATACAGAGCCGGCACGAAGAGGAGAACTATAACGAAGGTAGAAAGAACGCCGCCCACCATGGGAGCGGCTATCCTTGACATAACCTCCCCCCCTGTCCCGTGTCCCATCATTATGGGTATAAGCCCCAGAAGTATCGCCGAGAAGGTCATGGATATGGGTCTGATTCTCTTAACCGCGCCCTCGTATATGGCTTCAAAGGCCTCTTCTTTAGACTTAAGTTGTCCGCCCTCCTCGGTGGCGTGGTGGAGCAGAGCGTTCTGTATATAGACCACCATAACTATTCCCATCTCTGCCGCTATGCCCAGCAGAGCCAAGAAGCCGGCTATGGAGGCTATGGATATGTTGTAGTCAAGGATATACATGAGCAAAACTCCGCCGAAGGTGGCTATGGGGAGCGTGAGCAGAACCAGAAAGGTCTCAAAGAGCTTGTTGAAGGTGAAATAGACCAGCAGAACTATCATCAAGACCACGACAGGGATTATCACCTTCAGGTTCTCAAGGGCCTTTTTCCAATACTCAAACTGTCCGCTCCACTCGTAGTAGTAGCCCTTGGGAAGCTCCAAGCTCTCTTTGAGGATTTTCTCAGCGCGGGCTATCACCGTTCCCATGTCCGTGTCCGGCGAGGGGGTTATAAAGACGTAGCTGGTTAAGAGTCCGTTTTCGGACTTTATGCTTATGGGGCTTTCCGTTCTGACTATATCCGCCACGGCGGAAAGGGGAACGAGTTTGCCCTTGAGGGGAAGCATGAGGTTCTCAAGGTCGTACCTGTAGTCTATGGGCACCCCGAGGGTTATGTTGTATCTCTCCCTTCCCAGCACCATGACCGATACGGGCGAGTTGGCGAAAAGGCTCGCTATGGCACCGTTCACATCCTCCACCGTAAGCCCGTATCTGTCCAAAGCTTCCCTCTTGGGTCTTATCTCTATGTAGCTGGCGTTTGCGGAACGCTCCCCGAATATGCTCATTATCCCCTCGGTTCCCTTCAAGGTCTGCTCTATCTCCTGAGCCACCTTGTTGAGCTTTCTTATGTCGTCCCCGTATATCTTTATGCCCAAGGGGGTCTGTATTCCGGTGGTAATCATGTCAATCCTTCCCTTTATGGGCATAGTCCACATATTGGAGAGCCCGGGCATGGATATGGCCTTGTCCATCTCCCTTATAAGCTCCGTGTAGGATATAGGTCTCTCTTCCGGAAATACCTTTCTCAGCAGATTCTTTAAGCCTTCGGGTATGTTCCAGTTGGAGTAAAAGCGTTCCTCCTTTACCTTTCGCCACTCCTCTTCGGGTTTGAGGGTTATGAAGGTCTCTATCATGGATATGGGCGCGGGGTCGGTTGCGGTCTCGGCGCGCCCCGCCTTACCGAATACGCTTTCAACCTCCGGGAACTGAGCGAGAATCCTATCCTGTATGTTGATAATCCTCAAAGCCTCAACCCTTGAGAGACTTGGAACCGTGGTGGGCATGTAAAGGAGAGTTCCCTCGTTCAGGGGTGGCATGAACTCCCTGCCCAGCTTCTCGTAAAGATAGACGGTTGAGGCTCCCACGATTAGGGTAAGAACCAAAACCAAATACCTCAGCTTTACCGCGACGTGGAAGAAGGGAGAGTATAGCTTTATGAGAATCCTAACTATGGGATTCTTTTCCTCAGGCGGTATCCTTCCCCTGACGAGGTAGTATATGAGAACGGGAACTATCACCACCGAGATTATGGCCGCCACCACCATGGAGAGGGTCTTAGTGGCCACCAGAGGTTTAAAGAGCCTCCCCGCCTGTCCTTCAAGGGCAAAGAGTGGAACGAAGGATACGGTCACTATCAGGAGAGCCAAGAATATGGGCTTGCCCACGTCCCTCGCGGAATGGATTACCGCCTCTACGAGCTCTTCGCCCTCTTCCCTCCGCCGGTGGACGTTCTCTATCAGGACTATAGCCGCGTCCACCATAGTCCCTATGGCTATGGCTATGCCTCCCAAGGACATTATGTTAGAGGTAATCCCCAAGTGGTTCATGGTGATGAAGGTGGCAAGGAGAGATACCACGAGGAATACGAGTATCACCAAAGAGCTTCTGAAGTGGAAGAGGAATATTGAGATGATTAGGATTACGACTATAGACTCCTCTATCAGCTTACTCTTTAGGGTCTCTATAGCCCTCTCTATCAGGGTTGACCTGTCGTAGACGGGGACTATCTCCACGTCGGGCGGAAGTCCCTTCTTTATCTCTTCCACCTTGGCCTTTACGTTCTTTATGACCTTGTAGGCGTCCGCTCCGAACCTCATGACCACTATTCCGCCTACCGTGTCCCCCATACCGTTGTAGTCCGCAACTCCCATTCTGAAGGCAGGTGTTTCTACAACCTTAGCCACGTCCTTTACGCGTATGGGAACCCCGTGTCTGTCGGCTATTACCGTGTTCTCAAGGTCTTCCTTCGTTTGAGCGTATCCCACTGCCCTGAGCAGGAACTCACGCTCGTTTATCTCTACGTACTTACCTCCCCGCTCTATGTTTGACCTCTTGACCGCCCTGTAAACATCTTTGAGGGAAAGTCTGTACTGGTAAAGCTTCTCCGGTTTTACCAGAACTCTGTACTCCTTCTCAAAGCCGCCTACGGAAGCCACCTCGGACACGTCGGGAACCGAAAGCAGGGCGTACTTGACGTAGAAGTTCTGCAGAGCCCACAGCTCGTCAAGGGTTCTCGTCTTGGACACGAGGGCGTACTGATACACCCAGCCAACACCAGTCGCATCGGGACCCAGCTGTATGTCGGCCTCCTTGGGCAGTTGCCCCCTTATGGTTGCCAGTTTCTCAAGAACCCGCGAGCGCGCCCAGTATAGGTCTGTCCCGTCCTCAAAGATGATAAATACCAGAGAGTAGTTGGGAACCGAGTATCCTCTGACCGTTTTTACCTTGGGAACGCCCATCATATTGGTAACGAGGGGGTAGGTAAGCTGGTCTTCTATAACCTGAGGTACCTGTCCAATCCACTTGGCATAAACTATCACCTGCACGTCCGACAGGTCCGGAATGGCGTCTATGGGTGTCTTCTTTAGAGAGTAGAACCCGTAAAAGAAGAGGAAAACAGTGAGGAATACTACCGCAAGGCGGTTCCTTATGAGAAATTCCGTCAGCTTTACCATCTGCTATTCCTCCGTGTTATATTCATCTTTATGGGTGTATTTGAGGAGATAAGAAACTGGCTCTCTCCGGAGATAAAGGAACTGAAAGCTAAGCTTGAGAATTTAGAAAAGAATGTCTCAACCTTAAGTGAGGATTTAAACGAGCTTGAAGATGTGAAAGAACGCCTCTCTGCCCTTGAGGCTATGAGTTCAAATCTTCTCAAAGGGGTGAAAGAGCTTAAGGATAACCAGCTCAGAAGCGAAGAGAAACTGTCGGAAATGTTCAGAATGCTCCTTGAGGTGGTCAGGCTTATAACCAAACTGGAAGACAAAATAGACCTTGAAAGAAGGGTGGAAAGGCTTGAAGAGGCCGTATTAAAAAAGAGGTAAATCATCTCAAGCTCCTCCTCATCAAGAGAGCGTTTATCGCAACTACAACCGTGCTTGCACTCATGAACACGGCACCGACCGCGGGCTTTAAGACTATCCCCCACGGGTAGGCTACGCCGGCGGCTAAGGGTATGGTGAAAACGTTGTAGCCGGCGGCCCAGAAGAGGTTTTGAACCATCTTCTTTACCGTTATGACCGAGAGCCTTATTATCCTAACCACGTCTAAGGGATTGTTCTTCACGAGTACTATGTCAGCACTCTCTACGGCAACGTCCGTTCCTGAGCCTATAGCTATACCTACGTCCGCGGTAGCAAGAGCCGGAGCATCGTTAACCCCGTCTCCCACCATAGCCACCTTCATTCCCCTCTTCTGAAGCTCCTTTACCTTCTCGGCCTTCTGGTGAGGAAGCACCCGAGCGAACACCTCATCAACACCCAGCTCCTTGGCCACGAACTTGGCCACCTCCTCGGAGTCTCCCGTTATCATCACCACCTTCTTCCCGAGAGCTTTTAGTTCCTTGATGGCTTGATAAGACTCCTTGCGTATCCTGTCCGAGAGTGCCACGCAGCCTTCTACCTTACCGTCCACAGTACAGAGGACAACGGTTTTCCCCTGAGACTCTAACTCCCTCACCTTGGTAAGCACACTATCGTTCTCCTGAGCGTTTATCTCTCTCATAAGGAGCGCCGTTCCTACCGCAACTTCCCTACCTTCCACCCTGCCGATGATACCCTTTCCGGGAACGGCCCTAAAGTCCTCCACCTTTGCCAAAGTTAAACCCCTTTTTTCAGCTTCCTCAACGATAGCCTTGGCTATAACGTGTTCCGAGTTCACTTCCACACTTGCAACGAGCCTTAAAAAATCCTCTTCCTTCAGATTCTCCGAGACAACGTCGGAGACTCCAAACCTCCCTTCCGTTAGAGTTCCTGTCTTATCAAACATAACAGCATCAATATCCTTTACGGTTTCTAAGGCGAGTCTGTTTCTAACCAAAATTCCGTGCTTTGCCGAGTAAGAGGTTGAGAAGGCTACCACCAAGGGAATGGCAAGTCCCAAGGCATGGGGACAGGCTATAACCATGACAGTGACGGCCCTCTCCACGGCAAACTGCGCGTCCCCGGAGAGGTGCAGCCAGACTAAGAAGGAAAGTCCTCCTACACCGAGGGCTATTAATGTTAGATAAAAGGCCACCCTGTCTGCCATATCCTGGAGCTTGGTTTTGGACTCCTGAGCCTCCTTTACGAGGTTCAAAACCTGATGTAGGTAGGTCTCCTCCCCCGTCCTCTGTATCCTTACCTTTATGGCTCCTTCCATGTTCAGGGCGCCGCCTATGACCTTGTCTCCCTCACCCTTGGGAACCGGCTTTGATTCCCCCGTTAGCATAGATTCGTTCACGTGGGTGGAGCCTTCAATTATCACGCCGTCCGCGGGAATCTTCTCACCGGGTTTTACTAAAACTAAGTCGCCCGGTTTTAGCTCGGATACGTGAACCTGAATTAGCTGCTCGCCCTTTATGAGGTTGGCCTGGGTTGGCATCAGCTTGACTAACTCCTCCAAAGCCCTTGAGGCACCCAAGACGGACTTCATCTCTATCCAGTGTCCCCAGAGCATAACCACTATCAGGGTGGTAAGTTCCCAGAAGAACTCCTTTCCGCCGAAAATTAGGGTTGATAGGCTGTACAGAAAGGCAACGGATATGGCAACCCCTATAAGGGTCATCATACCGGGTTTTCTCAGCTTCAGCTCTTCCAGCATTCCCTTGAGGAAGAAAAGCCCGCCGTAGAAGAATACAAAGGTGGCAAGAACCGGCGCAATCCACTGACTTCCGGGGAAGGAGGGCATATTAAATCCCAAAAGTTCCTGAATGCTTTCCGAGTAAAGAACCACAGGCAGAGTTAATACCGAAGACACTATCGCCTTTACCTTTATCTCCCGAATGTGGTGTCCAGAATGTCCACCTTGATGTCCTTCGTGCTGAGCTTTGTGCTCGGAACGGGAGGTGTGCATGCCTTTATGGACGCTGTGGTCATGTTCGGAATGGGAGCGCCGTCCTTTGACCGCGCCGTGCATACCGTGGTGATGGTGCCCGCCGTGCTCCATGTGTTGCGTCATAACAACTACCTCCTTTCAGGAGGCTCAAGAGGGCTTCCTGAAAAAGTTACTACATAGATAATAAAGCTGTGAAGCGTGTGAATACAATAGCCTTATTTAACGTTAAAACCCTGTTAATTTAACACCCGAATGTGGTTTTGAAATTTCGCCGTGCAGGTTTCAAATTTATGACAGCAATCATTTACTTACATTGATGCTAAAAGTATCTTTAACTCAAATCCCTGAGGAGGTTTCGTTCAGATGTTGATAAGACCCAACGACGTTCAGAAGGTTGCCAACATGTTCTTTAACGCAATTCACGAGGACGAGATTGATA
>JALWEG010000016.1 GCA_027014155.1 Aquificaceae bacterium | reverse complement strand
ACGTGCAACTCCAGAACGCCCTTGCGGGCGACGCACTGCACAACCCTCCCTTACGGAAGGGGACTTAGGGCGTAAATTTAGTTTAAAACTCCATATAAATTGAGCCCATTCAAAGCCTTGATACCCAAAGCCGGTAGAGGCATATCCATATTTCTCATAAGAATATAGGAAATTTCTAATATAATTTTTTATGATATTTAGCATCGGGTCGCATCTAATGCGGTAAAGAGAGGAGGTGACGGTAATGGAAGCGTCAAGGCGGGACTTTATCAACCTTGCCATAGGAGGAATGGGAGCGATTGGGGCGTTGGGAGCGCTCTATCCCGTGGTAAAAACCCTCGCTCCGAGTGCGGCATCCTTAGCCTCTGCGAAGGTGGAGATAGACACGTCCAAATTGCAGGACATGCAGGTCAGGATAACCTCTTGGAAGGGTAAGCCCATATTCGTAGTGAAACTACCGGAGGGGTTTTCCGAAAACTACAACGTCATGAAGGAAAGAAAGAACGATGCCGGTAAGCTGAACGAAGAGCTTCTGAAGGGGCAAAGGGTCTTTGCCGTGGTAGCCATATGCACCCACCTGGGTTGTATTCCCCTGTGGGCACCCAGCGGAGACTCCGACCTAAAGCAGGCACACCACCACTGTCCCTGCCACGGAGGCCTTTACACCCCTTGGGGAGACGTGGTAGGTGGACCTCCGGCCAGACCTCTGTTCATACCGCCGCAGAAGTTGGAAGGTAGCAAGCTAATCATAGGAGAGCCGGGATTCATCAAGGAGTTCGTATAAAGGAGGGTTGCAACCATGTTGGGAAAGATAGTTGACTGGATAGACGAGAGGGCGAAGGTCAGAGACCTCTACCAAACTCAAATGGTAGATTACAAGGTTCCCAAAAACCTGACCTTCCCTTACGTTTTCGGTGTCTTGGCATTAATTACCTTTGCCATACAGGTTATATCCGGAATAATCCTTCTTATGTATTACAAGCCCATAATAGCTCACGCCTTTGATAGTGCCAACTACACCATAATGAAGGAGATACCTTTCGCTTGGCTCTTCAGACATATGCACGCCGCCGGAGCCAACTTCTTCCTCGCGGTTGTGTATCTCCACATGTTTACCGGCATATACTACACAGCCTATAAGAAACCCAGAGAGCTTACATGGATAGTTGGTTGGGTTATATTCTTCGTTCTCCTGCTCACCGCTCTGTCCGGATACCTGCTCCCCTGGGGACAGCTCTCTTACTGGGGTATGGTGGTCACCACCGAGATACCCACTTCTCTCAAAGACGCCCCCGTGCTTAAGGGACTCTTCGGAGCCATAGGTGAGACGGTATCCATATGGATGAAGGGTGGATTCACCTTAGGCGATATAGCCTTAGGTAGGTTCTTCGGACTGCACGTGCTATTTTTACCCCTTACGTTGATGGCTCTCTTGGGGATACACCTCTACCTCGTGAGGGCGGCCGGAATATCTAACCCCGACGGGGTTGAGATAGACAAGAAGAAAGAGGGCGTTCCCTTCCACCCTTACATGACGCTGAAAGAGGGTGCCTTCGCGATGGGATACCTGGCTTTATTCTTCTACTTTGTATTCTTCAACATGCACCACTTCCTTCCGGCGGACAACTTTGAACCTGCGGATCCGCTCAAGACACCGCCCCACATAGCACCCGAGTGGTACCTGCTGGCCTTCTACGAGATATTCAGGTCTATACCCAGCAAGTTTTGGGGATTCATAGCCTTTAATCTTGCGTTGGTATTCCTTCTCATACTACCCTTCCTTGATTTCTCCCCCGTAAAGAGTGCGAGAAAGAGACCCCTCTTCTTCGCCATGTTCGTAGTTCTCGTAATATCAACCATGGCTCTAACCATACTCGGGCTTATGCCCCCTACGCCCACCAACGCCAAGTTGGGACTTTTCTTCGCCGCAGGTTTCTTCCTGTTCTTCCTGTCCCTACCGGTCATATCCTTCTTAGAGTGGGGATGGTATAAAGCTAAAGGAGGGCAAGAGTAATGAGTGCTTGGGACACGATTAAGACGGCATTTTTTGGAGGTTTGACCTTTCTCTTCTTCTTCGTGATATGGATTTACAACCCCTTCGTCCACCACACGGAGTACGAGGTTCCTTCCCAGATGGAGGAAATCATAAACGACCCCAAGGCGGCGGTTGAAGGAAGGGAGCTCTTCAAGACCATGTGCGCCAGCTGCCACTCGGTCAGATACGACGGCATGTATCTCATGTCGGTGGCCAGCAAGCCCGAGTTCAAGAAGATACTGGACAGCTTCGGAACCCTAATCAGGATTGACGAAAAGACCAAGGAGAAGGTTATGTTCCTTCCCAGGGACGTCTATGAGGCTATAGCCATGAACGACCTGCTCATGCTCAAGTCCTCTTTCGGTAAGATTCCCCCCGACCTGTCCACCATGTATCTCTCAAGGGGTGAGGGCTACCTCTACAACTTCATACTCAAGCCCCAGGAGGTGCTTCCCGGAACCTCTATGCCTGCGGTCATGACAGGACAGGAGGAGAACACCGCCAAGATAGTTGCGTATCTAAAATCCGTATCCGAGCCTTCCAAAGGGGAGAAGGTCAAGAGAACCATAATGGGCATACTGGTAATCGGCTACTTCATAGCCATGGGCTTCCTGCTCTGGATATGGAGGAAGAAGCTCTTGGCCAACATGGGATACGGACATTAATCTTTAAAAGCTCACCGCCCCTTCGGGGCGGTCTTTATACTTAACCTCTCAAAAGCCTCGTACACCACCGGTATAACGAAGAGACTCAAAGGGAGAGCCGTTATAAGTCCGCCGATAACCGCTAAGGCGAGGGGTTGCCTCATCTCGCTACCCTCAAGAACTCCCATAGCCGCCGGCATAAGTGCAAACATCACCGTCAAGGTGGTCATAAGTATGGGCCTGAGCCTCTCCTTTCTCGCCTTCATGATTGCCTCTCTTACGCCTGCGCCCTCCTTTCTGAGCTGAACGATTCTCTCTATGAAGAGAACCGAGTCTCTGGCCACCAACCCTATCAGCAGTATTATCCCAAAGTAAGAATTAACGTTCAGAGAGCTACCGCTCAGGAGCAGGAGGCCGAACACACCGGAGACAGCAAGGGGAAGGGTCAGCATAACGGTGAAGGGGTGCTTCAGGCTTTCAAAAAGGGAGGCCAGAACCATGTAAACGCCTATCACCGCCACTATCAGTGCGAGGGCAAAACCCTTGAAGGCCCTCTTGAACTCCTTTGTCTGTCCGGAGGCCTCAAAGGAATACCCCGGAGGCAAGATGTCCTTCAGAAAGCCCTCTATCTCCTCTACCGCCTCTCCCAAGGACTTGCCTTTGAGGTTGGCAAAGAGGGTAAAGGAATACTGGCGGTTGTATCTGTTTATAGAGGTGTATCCCGGGGCCATACGGTAATCTACCACTTCCGTTAGGGGAACCATGGAGCCGTCTTTAGCTCTTAGGTACACCTTCTCAAGGTTCTCAAAGTTTTTAACGAACCCCTCATCGGCCTTTATGTAAACGTTGTAGCTCTCCGAGCCAAGGTCGTAAAAGCCTATCCAGAGCTTTCCGAACAGAGCGTTGAGGGTGTTGGCGACCTGAGTGAGGCCGATGCCCAAGTCGGCCAACCTCTCCCTGTCCACCTCTATCCTTATCTCCGGTTGATTAATCCTTATGTCGGTATCTACACCCGTGTATCCACCCACCTTTTCAAGGTAGCGGGTGAGCTTGTCCGCAATAACCTGCAGCTCCTGCAAGGATTCCCCTCTGACTACGTATTGCACGTCCACAAGCCTGCCGTGTCTGACACCCACCACCGAAGGCAGCTCCACGCTTATGCGGGCATCTCTGATTTTTCTAAACTCCCTTCTCAGCATGTTCATGACCTCTAATTGGTGAGGCCTCTGGCTTTTGTCCTTGAGGGTGATAAAGAACAGTCCCCCGTTTACCGTAGCCCTAACCAGACCCTCTCCTACCGCCATGCCGTATCTGAGAACGTAAGGGTTTTCAACTATGACCTTCTCAATCTCCTTTGCCTTTCTGTTGGTAAACTCAAAGGAGGAACCCAAGGGTGCCTCAAATCTGACTATGAAGCGTCCCTCGTCAACTACGGGGAACAGCTCCTTCTTTGTCATCTGGGCCATCTTAAAGCCTGCAATTACGGAGGCTAAGGCTAAGGTTATAACCAAAGCCTTATGGTCTAAAGTCCAACCGAGCACACGGTCAAAGAGGGACTCAAACCTCTCATAGGCTCGCATGAAGGGGTTGCTTCCTCCCAGAGATACCAACCGTGCCGAGAGCATGGGTGTAAAGGTTATGGAAACGAGGTAGGAAATGGCTATAGCGCTTATGAGAGCCAAGGCAAAGACACTGAAGAACTTTCCCATAGTCCCCTTGAGGAATAGGACGGGCAAGAAGATTATTATCAAAGCCGAGGTAGAGGCCAGCAGAGCGAAAACCACCACCCTCGTGCCCTCTGTTGCCGCCTCTTTTCCCCTCAGCCCCTCTTCGTTCCTTCTGTATATGCTTTCCAATACGACTATGGCGTCGTCTATAACCAAACCCACAGCCACGGCGAGGGCCAGCAGAGATATGGTGTTCAAGGAGTTACCCGTCAGGTAGAGAATCAGTATCGCACCCAGTATGGATATGGGTATGGCCACCACGGGAATGAAGGTAAAACGCAGGCTTCCCAGGAAGAGGAATATGGTCAATCCCGTCAGGAGGCTACCCACCGCTATCTCGTGCATAGCGTCCGATACGCTCTTCTTGACAAAGACGGAGGCATCGTAATTGACGTCTATATTCACGCCCTTGGGAGCCACCTTCCTCAACTCCCTTATCTTCTCCCAAACCCTGTCGGCCGCCTCTACCACGTTGGACTTGCTCTCCTTGTAAAGTATCAGAGCCACCGCCGATTTTAGATTGAACCTGACCGCATTTCTGTGCTCGTCGTAGGTAAACTCGGCCTTACCTATATCTTTTAGGCGGATGTCTCCCTTTACGGGCAGTCTGTTCACCTCTTCCGGACTCTTGAACTTACCCAGTATCCTCAAAACGTACTCCCTGTTCTTTCCGTAAATCCTGCCCGCCGGCTTCTCCACGTTGTTCTTCTTAAAGGCCTCAACCACATCGGACACGACAATCCCATAAGAGGCCATCTTCTCCGGATTTACCCTTATCCAGAGAACCCTGTCGCGGAATCCGCCCAAGTGAACCTCTCCTATACCCTTTACCCTCTCAAACTCCCTCTTTACCACCTTATCGGCGAAGTAGGAGACCGTGTCGTAATCTACGTCTCCATAGACCAAGACCGCCATCAGGGGTGCGAGGGAGGTGTTTACCTTTCTAATTACGGGAACCTCGGCTTCCTTGGGAAGCCAACGAACGGCTGAGAGGACGGCATCTCTGACCTCTTGCGCTGCCACGTCTATATCCTTCTCTAAGTTGAATATGACCGACACCCTTGAGAGGCCCGTAAAGCTCTTAGAGACTATCGTCTCTATCCCGTTAATCCCCGCAAGCTCTTCTTCAATCACCCTGGTTATAGTGGAATCAACGGTGTAAGGGTTCGCTCCCGGATAAGAGGTAATTATGCTAACTACGGGAAAATCCACATCTGGTAGCCTGTCAACGGGAATGCTCTTGTAGGAGTAATAGCCCAGAACCACGAAGGCTATCATCAGCATCCACGTGGTTATGGGGCGGTTTATGAAGAAGCGATACATTCCAGAGCATATTTTCCACCTTTATCGGCTCTCTTGCAAGCCCTGAAGCCGTAGATTCAGTTAAAATTAAAATACTTTTTTCAGGAGGGCTTTTTGATGGGATACGAAGCTCGGAACGTTTTTCTCTGGGAAAAGGGCGTAAAAACCCCGCAGTCCGGAGAGTTCATAAAACTCAAAGATGGCAAATTAGAAGTTCCCGACAGACCCATAATACCCTTCATTGAGGGGGACGGAATAGGTCCAGAAATAACCCCCGCGATGATTTTGGTAGTAAACAGGGCGGTGGAGAAAACCTACGGAGGCTCTAAGGAGATTCAGTGGACTGAAATCTTAGCGGGCGATAAGGCCGAAGAAAACACCGGCGAGAGGCTACCCCAAGAGACCCTTGACTTCTTAAAAGAGGCGGTGGTAGGTATAAAGGGACCCTTGGGAACGCCCGTAGGTAAGGGCGCACGCTCCATAAACTCCGCCCTCAGGCGTGCCTTTGACTTTTACTCTGCGGTAAGACCCGTCCAATGGATGGGACAGGCCACCCCCATTCCCAACCCTGAGAGGGTAGATGTGGTGGTCTTCAGGGAGAATACCGACGACGTTTATATGGGCATAGAGTTCTTCTCCGGAACCGATGAGACTAAGAAGGTAAGGGACTTTCTCCTAAAAGAGATGGGCGTAAAAGAGTCCGCCCTGCCCGAAGATGTAGGCATAACAGTCAAGCCCATGAGCGAGTTCAAAACCAAAAGGCACGTTAGGAAGGCTCTAAGATACGCCTTGGAGAGCGGAAGGCGGACGGTTGCTGTAATAGGCAAAGGCAACATAATGAAGGCAACCGAAGGAGCCTTTATAAACTGGGCCTTTGAGGTGGCACAGGAGCCGGAGTTCAAAGATAGAGTAATCACAGACCCCGAAGCCGAGCCCGAAGAGGGACAGGTAAAGCTGGTTAAGGTAATCACAGACCAGATGCTCATGCAGCTCGTTCTAAGACCCGAGGCTTACGATGTGATAATAGCCCAGAACCTCAACGGGGATTACGTATCCGACCTTGCCGCTTCCCTCATAGGCGGTCCTGGATTCGTTCCCAGCGGAAACATAGGTGAGGGATACGCCCTCTTTGAGAGCACCCACGGAACCGCCTACGATATAGCCGGTCAGGGGATAGCCAATCCTCTCTCCATTACGCTCTCGGGAGCCATGATGCTGGAGTACTTGGGCTGGAAAGAGGCCGCCGAGAAAATCTACGACGCCGTAAAAAGGAGCTTTGAGGACAGGATCGGAACGCCCGACATAGTTGCCGGCTTCAAAAGGCAGGGGATAGACGCCAAGCAGCTGTCCACGATGGAATACGCCCAAGAGATAGCTCAGAGGATAAATTAAATACTCAGTGGTGCTGACGGAAGAGAAGAAACGGCTTTCTAAGGAAGAGAGGAGGAGACTCCTTAAGCTCCTGACCTACGAGAAGGTCAAGGGCAAACCCATATACTACAGGGGATACAAGGAAGTCCTAAAGGGAAAGCTACCGCCGGAGGCGGTGATGGGAAGTAGCGGATTGCAAGCTTTTTTAGTCAGGCTGTTGGTGGAATTTCTCCTCGGCGCCTTGAACAGGAATAAGTACGAAGTTCTGTTTAACGAGGTTGGATTTCTCTGGGAGAAAGGCTCTTGGAGGAATCTTGATATTGCCGTGTTTGAGAAGCAAAAGGTAAGACCTTATTTGGTTCAAGACAAACTGATACCTATACCACCTATTGCGGTTATAGAGGTAGATACCAAAGCAGACCTCTCCAATTACGGAAGCTTTGAGGGATACATGTATGAAAAAACTCAAGAGCTTTTAGACGCGGGCGTTCAAAAGGTCGTATGGTTCATAACAAAGGTCAAGAAGGTCTTTATCGCGGAGCGGGGGAAGGATTGGATTACTACGGATTGGGATAGAGAAGTGGAAGTAATTGAAGGTGTCAAGTTGAGTTTAGGAGAGCTTTTGGAGAGTGAAGGGATAGAGGTTTGAAAGAGGTGGAAAATGTGCTGTGATGCTGAAAAAGTTCAAAGACTTATTGATTATATTAAGCAAATGTTAGACTCAAGTATTTTTGATATAGATAAAATATCAGCAATAAAGATAAAAATAAGTTTACAGCCTAATACTATTAGTAATAAAAAGATATATTTACGCTCTGTTTTTGTGCTGAAAAAGAAAGATGAAAATGAGAGAGGTGAAGATGTTAATGTTGAATGGGATACTGTTGTTGATGAGCGAAACTTATTAGGAGGAAGAGTGGATTGGACAAGAAATAATACTCCTTTCCAAGAGTTAGAAGGAAATAAAGGTATATATATTATTATTAACTGTGCAGAAAACTGCAAAGAGAGAAAGGTTGTATATATAGGGGGGCAAAAAGAAAAACGTGATCAATCTCTTAAGGAAAGAGTGAAAAAGCTTATGCAAAGACTCGCTGGATCTGATGCTGATCATACTTTTGCTAAAAAATTGATAGAGGAACTTGAGAAATTTAATTGTATAAATAACAATATCTTATGCTTGCATAATGAGGAGGAAATTTTATGTGTATATTTTTTAATAATACTCATGCCTCTGCAAAGAAATGAACAAATAGAAAAAATAGAGGGATGTTTTCATACAGCCTTCGAATGTAAGTATTTTAAATCACCTTACTTTGTAGACCTAAAACCCGCAACTGATTTTAAAGTGTTAGGGAAACCTGAAGAAGTCCTTTGTAATTTGAAAAAAATTTTTGAAAAAATAGATGAAACTTTAGGAGGTTAACCGATGAAAATCAAAGTTAAGCAAAAGGAAGACTTTCACTTCGTAGGGATAGGTCCAGCAGGCAGGGAGGTGCCTATAGACGCTGCGGATTATGTCGGTGGAAAAGGAAGGGGCATAAGACCCCCCGAGCTTCTCTTCCAGTCCATAGCCGGCTGTGTGGGAATACACCTCTACGAAGCTCTCCACAAGGAAGGAAAGCAGGTTGACGACATAGAGATAGAGACCGACGCAGACAGAAAGACCGACGGCTATCCCAAGGTGTTCCTCAAGATATACCTAAATGTCAAGGTAAAGGGCGATGTGAACGAGGAGGACGTGAAAAAGGCTCTTGATAAGACCATCTACGACCCAGGAACCTGCTCAATAGCTTACATGATAAACAAGGTTGCGCCTATTGAGTATAAAGTTGAGATTGTGAATTAAGGATAGGTATGCTCAAGGCGGATAAGAGGCGTAAGCTTTCCGAAGAAGATAAGAACAGTCTGCTTAAACTCCTTACTTACGAGAAAGTGAAGGGGAAGCCTATCTATTACAAGAACTATCAGAAGGTTTTAAAGGGAGAACTTCTTCCGGAGGCGGTAAGGGCAAGGACGATCCTTCAGGCTTACTTACTAACTCAGGTGATGTTTTCTTTATCCAAGGCGTTGGGAATGGAGAGATATTACATTCTTCCCGGAGAGATACGATTTCACTTCAGAAGAGGCTCTTGGAGAAGCATTGATTTAGCGGTATTTGAGAAGGAAAAGTTGGAACCTTTTCTTCTTCAGGAAAAACCGCTTTCGGTGGCTCCGAAGGTAGCCGTGCAGATTGACACTAAGGCGGACTTGTCAAGGTATAAGAGTGTTGAGGAATACGCCCACGAGAAGACTAAAGACTTGCTTGATGCAGGTGTAGAAAGAGTTGTATGGATATTTACAAGGACTAAGAAAGTTATGATAGCAGAGGCAGGTAAAGAATGGAAGGTTCAGAGCTGGGAAAAAGCCTTTGAAGTTTTAGAAGGTATCAAGGTAAACTTAAAAGACCTTATTGAGGAGGTTTCCTGATGTTCAAAAAGCTTCTCGTTGCCAACAGAGGAGAGATAGCCTGTAGGATTATCAGGGCTGCCAAAGAGTTAGGTATCCAGACGGTAGCCATCTACAACGAGATAGAGTCCACCGCTCGCCACGTGAAGATGGCGGACGAGGCTTACATGATAGGAGTTGACCCCCTTGATACCTACCTGAACATGCACAGGATTATAGACCTCGCTCTTGAGGTTGGAGCGGACGCCATACACCCCGGCTACGGCTTCCTTGCGGAGAACGCGGAGTTCGCAAAGCTGTGCGAGGACAAGGGGATAACCTTCGTGGGACCCTCTTGGCAGGTTATAGAGCTTATGGGGGACAAAGCCCGCTCCAAAGAGGTCATGAAGAAGGCGGGAGTTCCGGTGGTTCCCGGCTCTGACGGAATCCTCAAGGACGTGGAAGAGGCTAAGGCTCTGGCAAAGGAGATAGGATATCCCGTTTTATTAAAGGCTACCGCCGGAGGCGGTGGTAGAGGAATAAGAATATGTAGAAACGAGGAGGAGCTGGTCAAGAACTACGAGAACGCCTACAACGAGGCGCAGAAAGCCTTCGGCAAGGGAGACCTGCTTTTGGAGAAGTTCATAGAGAACCCCAAACACATAGAGTTTCAAGTCCTCGGAGACAAGCACGGAAACGTTATACATCTGGGAGAAAGGGACTGCTCCATTCAGAGGAGAAACCAAAAGCTCGTAGAGATAGCTCCCTCTTTAATCTTGACACCAGAGAAGAGAGAGTATTACGGCAACATAGTGGCTAAGGCTGCCAAGGAGATAGGCTACTACAACGCGGGAACCATGGAGTTCATAGCGGACGAGGAGGGCAACCTTTACTTCATAGAGATGAACACCCGTGTTCAGGTGGAACACCCCGTTAGCGAGATGGTTACGGGGATAGACATAGTCAAGTGGCAGCTCAGAATTGCCGCCGGGGAGGAACTTAAATACAAGCAGGAGGACGTGAAGTTTAACGGCTACTCCATAGAGGTCAGGATAAACGCGGAAGACCCCAAGAACAACTTTGCCCCTTCAATGGGAACGATAGAGAGGTATTACGTGCCCGGGGGCTTCGGTATAAGAGTAGAACACGCGGCGGCCAGAGGCTTTGAGGTCACGCCTTACTACGACTCTATGATAGCCAAACTTATAGTCTGGGCGCCCGAGTGGTGCATAGCGGTTGATAGAATGAAGGCTGCGCTGGAAACTTACGAGATAACCGGTGTGAAGACCACCATACCCCTGCTTATAGAGATAATGAAAGAACCGGACTTCAGAGCCGGCAAGTTTACCACCAAGTACCTTGAGGAGCATCCGGAGGTATTTGATTACAAGGAACACAGGGACAAGGAGGACTTCGTTGCCTTCCTGTCTGCGGTCATAGCCTCTTACCACGGGCTTTGAGGTTTATATTATTTTTTTCCTAAAAATGTTGTATATTGTTCAAAACGCTGTTTTAACTCTTAAACGGAGGTAGTCTGTATGGCTTCAGGAATGGAGGTTGTTGAGGATATAAGGGAGAAGATGAAGGAACTGGAGAAGGAGGGCTTCAAGAAGAAGATTTTTATATCCGACCTGACCCCCAGAGATGGACAGCAGTGTAAGTTGGCAACCCGTGTTAGAACCGATGACCTTTTACCTCTGTGCGAGAAGTTGGATAAATGTGGATTTTATGCGGTAGAGGTTTGGGGCGGAGCCACCTACGACGTGTGCTTGAGATACCTCAAGGAAGACCCTTGGGAGAGGCTCAGGAGAATAAAGGAGGTTATGCCCAATACCAAGCTCCAGATGCTCTTCAGAGGACAGAACATCGTGGGATACAGACCCAGGAGCGATTACACCGTTAAGAAGTTCGTAGAGAAGTGTGTCAAAAACGGCATAACCGTCTTCAGAGTCTTTGACTCCCTGAACGATAACAGGAATATAGAGACCGCCGTAAAGGCTATAAAGGAGTTCGGTGGAGAGGTTCATGCGGAGATAAGCTACACCCGTTCACCGGTTCACACCTACGAGAAGTGGATGGAATACGCAAGGGAACTCGCAGACATGGAACCCGACTGGATATCCTTCAAGGACGCTACGGGGATAATGCCCCCCTTGGAGTGCTACCAAATCATAAAGGGAATAAAGGAAGCCACAGACGGCAAGATACCCGTCCTGCTCCACAACCACGACATGAGCGGAATGGCCACCATAAACCACATGATGGCGGTTCTCGCCGGCGTTGATATGCTGGATACGGTGCTATCTCCCCTTGCCTTCGGTTCTTCCCACCCCGCCACCGAGACGATAGTGGCTGCCTTTGAGGGAACTCCCTTTGATACGGGCTTAGACCTTGCAAAGATAGCCGAGGCCGCCGAGGAAGCCCGTAAGATGAAGAAGAAGTATAAGAAGTATGAGACCGAGTACGCGGGAGTCAACGCCCAGGTTCTCATACACAAGATACCCGGAGGAATGATTTCCAACATGGTGGCCCAGCTCATAGAGGCAAACGCTATAGACAAGCTTGAGGAAGCCCTTGAGGAGACCCCCAGAGTTGAAGCGGACTTGGGCTATCCGCCCCTGCTCACACCTTCCTCTCAGATAGTCGGTGTTCAGGCGGTTCTCAACGTAATAACCGGTGAGAGATACAAGACTATAACCAAAGAGGTTAGAGACTACGTTGAGGGCAAGTACGGAAAGCCGCCGGGACCCATAGCCAAGGAGTTGGTTGAGAAGATACTGGGACCCGGAAAGGAGCCTGACTTCTCCACGAGAGCTGCGGACTTGGCGGACCAAGACGAGTGGGAGAAGGCGGTCAAGGAGCTGGGACCCCTCGCCAAGTCGGAAGAGGATATACTCCTCTACATACTCTTCCCCATGCAGGCTAAGGAGTTCCTCACTCTCAGGGAGAAGGGAGAGCTTCACCCAGAACCCGTTGAGGAGCTTCCGGAGGTTGCGGAAACCGAGGCGGGACAGGTGGTAGGAGCCGCTCCCGTGGAGTTTGAGATAACTTACCACGGGGATAAGTTCAAGGTTAAGGTGGAGGGCGTCTCTCCCGAATCTGAGCCGGGCAAGCCCAGAAAGTACTACGTGCGCGTTGACGGAAGACTTGAGGAGATACAACTCCTTCCCAAAAAGGAGGCAATACCCAGCGGTTCTGGTGCAGCAACGGCTACCGCTGCGGCGGAAGAGGGAGGCATACCCAAAGCCACGGAGCCCGGAGATACCACTCCGCCCATGCCCGGTAAGGTGGTGAAGATACTGGTTGAGGAAGGTAAGCCCGTTGAAAAGGGACAAACGGTCGCGATAGTGGAAGCCATGAAGATGGAGAACGAGATTCACGCTCCCATAGACGGCATAGTCAAACAGATTTTTGCAAAGCCCGGAGACCAGGTAAACCCCGACGAGGCTATACTCAGGATAGAACCCTTTAAAGAGGACGATAGCTATCAGTAATCCTTAGAAGGGGCGTTCAGCCCCTTTTGTATTTAAAAATAAGCTCCCTTACCCTTCCTTCTGTCTCTGAGGCTATAGGTTCACACTTAGCTATGAGCAGGAAGAATATATCCCTGTCGGAATCGTTCAGCGTTTCAAAGTTAGCCTGTCCCTTGCTTATCACTATGTCCGAACCGTAGAAGATGTCCCTAAATTCTTCGGAGCACTCCTCTATCCACGTTCCCACCTTGTCCGAGCCGTTGCTTACCACCTTGCACAACTCTGTCATTGATACCTCAAGGGCGTCCCCGTAGGTGGCATCGTTGAGTATGGGCTTCCCCTTTACCGCGTATATCACCTCTTTACCCAGTTTCTTTAGGGCTTTCACGAGAGGTTTATCAAAAACTATCTCCCCCGCATTGTCCCCGAGGATTAGAACGCTTCGGGAGCTTTCAAGTCTTTCCGAAAAGGCACAGTAATCCCAAACATAGAACTCTTTTCTCAATAGCTCCCCGACTTCCCTTTCTATATCCTTTACGTCCCGTATTGCGAAATCTATGTAGTTTCCCACGCAGGAGAGCTTTAAAGCCTCTTCCAAGCTCTGCGGCTCTGTCAGGCTACCGAGTATTTCCCTTGCCTTCTCATTGGCAAACCTTTTCATCTCGTAAAAGGGGTCTTGAGTGCCGCTTATCTCTTTGACTATCTGCTGCACAAAGTAGGCGTAGTAAGCCGGAGACCTGTCCAAGCTTTCAAACTGAGATAAGAGCTTCAAGGACCTGAGAGCTATCTCCTTTTCCAGCTCCCGCCCCAGATTTAACTTCCTGACCGCGTTCAGCCCTTGATTTATAAGACATGGAATACACTGTGGATAGGTCCTCATGGATTATCTATTTTATGTGACCTCCTCTCTCCACTCCGAGTGGAGAGCTTCCCGCTTCACAGAGGAATATTCCCTCTCCACGGGCTTCAGTTCGGGGCAGTCCACTCCTACCACCCGTCAGGTGGATGAACCCGACAGCCTTGGTTATCGGCTATCACAAATTAATTTACAAGGCTCTTTCGGAAAATTCAACCCTTTCGGAGCGCGTCTGTATCTCTCCTTTGAAAAGGAGAGGATTAGACGCAAATTTTATCCTAAATACCTATCACTACTTAACATTTTCCCACATTTCTCCCTTACCTTGCCAACCTCTTCTACATATACTCAGCCTCTACACTCTTAAGATTCCTCAGCTCCTCAAACTTTGACCCCCTACCTCTAATCCAAAGCCTTACAGAAAGCTTTATAGGAAAGCTCGCCTCAAGCCTGTGTTCCAAGATTTGATAGAAGGTCGCACATGTTGTGCAAAAGTTTAGTCTTTTATCTCAAAAAACACTCCAAGACTCCTTCCGTAAGGGAGGAGATACGGAGTGTCGCCCGTAAGGGCGTTAAAATAGAAGTTGACCGGAAAACATTTGTGGAGTAAATTAGTAAATAGTTAAATAC
>JALWEG010000015.1 GCA_027014155.1 Aquificaceae bacterium | reverse complement strand
GGTATTTAACTATTTACTAATTTACTCCACAAATGTTTTCCGGTCAACTTCTATTTTAACGCCCTTACGGGCGACACTCCGTATCTCCTCCCTTACGGAAGGAGTCTTGGAGTGTTTTTTGAGATAACCTTAACAGAGCTTTAGTTCTAAGGAAGAAATGTCCTTGCTCTCAGAAGTGTAGGGGGTTATCTTTAAAACCCATGTTGGGGTTGATAAAAAGGAATCCTATAGATAGGCTCTCTAAGGCCTTGGGCAAGGATAAGGTTAATACCTCCATCGTTGAGAGGAAGCTTTACTCTTACGATGCCACGCCCATACCCGTAGAGAGAGAAACTCCCTCTGCGGTGGTGTTTCCCGAAAGCAAAGAGGACGTGCGCAGACTCGTGGAGGTCTGCTATGAGGAGAACATACCCATATTTCCAAGGGGCGCCGGCTCTGGCCTGACGGGTGGGGCTGTCCCGACCGACGGCAGGGGAGTGGTGGTGTCCTTTGAGAGAATGAACGGCTTTAAGGTGGACCTGGAAAACACCACTGCGGTGGTCCAGCCCGGTGTCGTGACCTACGACTTCCAGAGGTACGTGGAGAGCTTAGGCCTATTCTACCCTCCGGACCCTTCCTCTTTCAAATACTCCACCATAGGTGGAAACATAGCAGAGAACGCGGGAGGACCACGCTGTCTGAAATACGGAGTAACCAGAGAATACGTTCTCGGACTTGAGGCGGTCATAAAGGAAGGTAGCGTTATAAGAACCGGTAGCCCCGTTATAAAGGACGTGGCCGGCTACGACCTAACCGGACTCTTTGTAGGTTCCGAAGGAACCTTGGGGTTGGTCAGCGAGGCCACCCTAAAGCTAATTCCCAAACCTCCCAAGAGAGCTACCGCACTGGCCATCTTTAAGTCCTTAGAGCAGGTAGGCGATGCCGTTACCAACATAATGACAAAGGGGATTTTGCCCTCTGCCCTTGAGTTTATGGATAGAGACGCCATACGTGCCGTGGAAGATTACAAGCCCGTAGGTCTGCCCAAAGAGGCGGAAGCTCTTCTTTTGATAGAGGTTGACGGCTCCGAAGGAGCCGTGAAGGAACAGATAAACCAGATAAGGGACATTCTGACAGCCATGGGCGTTGAGGTAAAGGTAGCCCAAAGTGATGAAGAGGCCCAAAGGCTGTGGACCGCCCGTAAGAATCTGGGCCCGGCATTGGGCAACCTAAAGAGCGGTAAGATAAACGAGGACATAGTGTTTCCGAGAACTTATCTGGCCGAGGCCTTGCCCCGCTTGAGGGAGATAGCCAAAAGGTATGAGCTGAGCATGGTTGTATTCGGACACATAGGCGACGGAAACCTTCACGTTAACCTGCTCTACGACAGGGCAAACAGACGGGAGGAAGAGAGGGCGGAAAAGGCGGTAGATGAGGTCTTTGAGCTTGCTCTCTCCTATCACGGCTCAATAACGGGTGAACACGGAGTAGGCCTTACCAAGAGGAAGTTCCTCAGGTGGCAGCTGGGAGACGAAGGCTACGAGCTTTTGAAGGGAATTAAGCTCCTCTTTGACCCGAAGAACCTCTTTAATCCGGGGAAGGTTTTAGGATAAGGAGAGATACAGACGCACCCCAAGGGGTTGAATTTTCCGAAGGAGCTTCGTAAATTAATTTGTGATAGCCGATAACTAAGGCTATCGGGTTCACCCACCTTACGGGTGGTAGGGGTGGACTGCTCCGAACTGAAGCCCGTGGAGAGGGAATATCCCTCTGTGAAGCGGGAAGCTCCTCAATTCATTGAGGAGAGGAGGTCACAAATTTAAGAAGGAGTCCCACCGCGAGGGCAAGCAGGGATAGCAGAAGGGATAGGAGTATCACGGCTACTGTGCCGTCAAACCAGAACTTCATGGGGTATATTCTCAAAAGGGTATCCCTGTAGCTGAACCTCCAAGAGACCGGGTCAAATACGAAGTTGTGAAAGACCTCAAAGGCCAATTGGTAATTCAGAAGCACGAGGGCGGTTATTGCAAGGATTAGGCTTATAGAGAATATTCCCGCCTTGAGAAGAAGTCCACCCTTGTCTTTAACCAAGGCTAAAAAGGCTACGAGCCACAAAAGCGAGCCCCCGTAAACTGCGGGAAACAGCACCGAGAGCAGGCGGTTCACGTCCTCCATGTGCTTGACCTCCCTGTAGCTGAAGGCGAGCCTTCCGGCCGGCAGGCGTGCGCTTTTGAACTTCTCCAGCCCTTCCTCGGACATCACCGCCTCAAGCCCCAGCTTGGCAAGCTCCTTCCTTGCACTCTCGGACATTCCCCACCTGTCCTTGGGAAAGTCTTTCTTGGAATACTCGTAATCTATAAACCACTCGCTAAAGAGAACCCTCGTTGATAATCCAACCGCCAAGAAGGGAAACGTTAGCACCAGAAGGAAGCTCACAAGCTTTTTATAAGGAAGGCCCTTTCCCGTAGGCATTCTATTACCCTTTGCAGGTCTCCTCTGCGAATGAAGTAAGCTCTGCCCCCGAAGGGGTCTCCCAACTTCTTCAAGGGATATATGCGAACGTATCCCAGCTCTGGCGAGGCAACGTAGCCCGTCAGGTAATCCTCATCGTCGCTCCAGCACAGCTCCGCTAAGACTCCACAGTGGGCGTTCTTGGTTGCCAGAGCGAGGGCATCCAAAGTCCTCTCGGTGTAGCCCTCCCTCAGAAGAGCCTCCATTACCTCCTTTCTCTTCTCCCAATCAACTCTGACGGTTCTTACCCCCCTCTCCCTGTCGGGTTCCAGTCTTTGACCGGTGTCTATGTCCACCAACATGGCTCCCCTCATGTTCCCCCCTGAGGGAGCGGCGCCTTTAGCTATGGTGGATATGGTTTTCCTAAGGATAGGCCTATCAATTTTGTAGCTCAAAAGCTCAACGACCTCCTCTCTGGCTCTCTCGTAGTTTGGGAGCTCAAGGTTCGTTATCTCCATAGCCTTTTCTATGTAGTGAATCTCTTTAAGGCTCTCTACGGTAATGGTCAAGCTATCGTAGAGCTTGGGTCTGTGAAGCAGCTCCAGCACGGAGGAGTCCAGTTCCTCCCGCCTGACTATCCTCTCCGCTCCAGAAACGTGCCTGCCTCCGAGGCTGGCTCTCATTCTCAGGCTCAGCATTCCGTCGGATAACCGAAGGGAATCAGTGCCTCCTTCAGGAGGTTAACTGGTGGCTCGCAACCCGTCCATATCTTGAAGCTCTCCACTCCCTGATACAGGAGCATGGGAAAGCCGTTAACGGCCTTCGCTCCTACCGTCTTGGCCCTCTTTATCAGGGGGGTGTCCCTGTAGATTATGTCCAAAACCACCTGCCTCGCACTTATCAGCGAGTAATCAAATATCTCTCCGTCCCCGTCCTTGAGCCCCACAGAGGTGGTGTTTATCACTATATCAACCTCTCCTACCACCTCCTCAGGCCTGTTTATCACCTTCAGCCCGAACCTCTCCGCAAGCCTTTCTGCCTTGCTCCGTGTTCTGTTCCATACGAAGGTCTCAACCTCAAGCCTTCTCAGAGCGTAAGCTACCGCCCTTGAAGAGCCGCCCGCACCCAGCAGCAAAGCCTTCTTACCCTTAGGGTCGGTTATGTCTTCCAAACTCCTCTTGAAACCGAGCCAATCGGTGTTGTAGGCCTCAACCGCATCGGAAAACTTGAGGGTGTTGGCGGCACCTATCTCCCTGACTTCCAAACTCAGAAGGTCGGCAAAGTTCAGAACTTCTTCCTTGTGGGGTATGGTTATGTTAACCCCGCGAACTCTCAACGCCTTCAGTCCGGAGATGGCGTCTCTTAACCTATCCTTTCCTACATGGAAAGCTACGTAAACGGCGTTTATACCCAAGTGTTTAAAGGCAAGATTTTGAAATACGGGGGATAGAGAGTGCTCTACGGGGTCTCCCAGTATTCCGTAAACGGCGGTGCTTCCCCTAATCACCCTATACTTATCTTGTGAGCTAAGATCTCAACCTTCTCAACCCAGGCCAGATTTCCCTTTATGGCTATGTTCACCACGTCCTTGAGGGACACGTCCACCACGGGACAATCGGAGCAACCTCCCTCAAACTGGAGATACACGGTGCCACCCTTTATATCTACAACCTTGAGCTCTCCTTGATGGTCTTTAAGAGCGGGTCTTATCTTTTCAAGGACAGCTTCCACTTCCTTGAGCTTATCCTCCTGCATCACGAGTCCTCCAACCTTTTATTATAAAGCTCCTGAATTTTGCGCCAAACTTCTTCTTGCTTTTCCCCGCTCACCTCCATCAGACGAAAGAGACCCCTTACGGAGAGCTTTTGTACCACTATCTCCTTTATGCCCATCTCCTCCAGCCTGTCCAGGCCGCACCCTCTCAAAAGATTCTCCACCTCGGGTAGGAACTCAATGAGCTCACCTATAAGAACGTCCTGAGTCAGCTTGGTTATCGTCATGTCAGCTCCTTTACCTTCTTAACGAAGAGATGGTACTCTCCGTCCTCCTCATACATACCCAAGAACTCCTGTCCCGTGGACCTACACCATGCGGGTATGTCCTCAACCACGCCGGGGTCGTCGGCTATCAGCTCAAGAACCTGTCCTACCTCCATCTGCTTGATCTGGTTAGCGGTTTCCGCTATGGGGACGGGACAGTAGGTCCCGGTAACGTCGTGAACCACGTCGGCCTCTATATTCTTTACGTCCATATCAGCTCACCCCAACCTTATTATAGATTTTCATCGGCTCTATCACGGAATCTTCAACCGGATAGGCCTCCATCACCATCTCCATCTCTCCTACTTTCAGGAAGACCTTGCAAGGCTCCCTCTTGGAATACCTGCTTATTATACCCGCTACGAGCGCAAGCTCATCTTTAGAGGGACTGCCCTTTATCAGGGCAAAGGTACCCTTGCCGTCAAATCTGTAAGCGTGGCCGTATCTGCCGGAAAAGCCCTTGAGGAAGTTCACCTCTCCCTCGTTCCTGGCCACTATGAGCTTGGCTCCCGAGGGAAGCCTTATGTGTCTGCCCACCGAAAATAGGCTAAGGTCGTCTATGTCTATGCGTCCTTCGGTAGCGAAGGCCTCTTTAAACCTCGCCGCATAGGTCTCGTCCGTAAGATAGCAACAGCCACCGGCCGGCTGCTCGTAATCCTCTATGCCGAACCGCCGAGCCAGCTCCATCTGCACCTTCCTGCTCCTGCCCCTGATTCCGTAAAGCTTGCTCCTATCAACCCAACCTCTCTTTTCTGGCAGGGTTTCTGGCAAAACTTTGGCGGACAGAGGCCTTAGAATCAAACCTTCCAAACCGGCCTCTCTTTCTATGAGCTTGAGCCTCTGGGGTGTCTGACTCATAGGCCTCTGGTAGAGAACCTCGCCCGTTATTACGAAGTGGTAGCCCTCTCTTTCCATAATCTCCTTGGTTCTTTTGAGCATGTAAGCTCTGCAATCAATGCAGGGATTCACGTTCTTACCGTATCCGTATTTGGGATTGAGAACTATGTTGTAGTACTCTTGGGATATGTCAACTATCTCAAGGGGAACACCCAGGTTTGAGGCTGCCTTGAGGGCGGGATTGACGTAATTGGAGCCGTCCTCTTTTTTTAGTCCGAGCCTTCGCTTGTGTTCGGTGATGCAAAAACCCGTGTAAAAATGTAGAGCCTTTACCTCTACGCCTTGGGATTTAATTATGGCTACGGCGAGCGAGCTGTCCAGTCCACCCGACAGGAGAGCGAGAGCCTTTATTTTCTCCATGCTACGTGGACAGGAACTCAAACTCGCTTTGCTCTTCCTCTTCCTCCTCTTCGTAGCAGTCGGGAATCTTGAGAGCTTCTTCCTCCCTGCCCTGCTTGAGCAGGTAGTCCTTTATGGCCACGTGAAGGGTTTCCAGTCCCAGATTGGTGCAGTGAATCTTTTGTGGTGGCAGTCCTCCCAGCTCGTCAAATATGTCCTTGTAGGTCAGATTAAGGGCGTAGTTTATATCCTTACCCTTAATCATCTCGGTCAGCTGGGAGCTTACGGCTATGGCAGAGCCACAACCGAAGGTCTTAAACCTGACGTCCTCTATAACATCGTTTTCAGGATTCACCTTTATGGTAAAGAGCATGGCGTCCCCGCAGGCCGGATTTCCGCACTGTCCTACACCGTTGGCGTCCTCCAGAACGCCCACGTTCCTCGGGTTGAGGAAGTGGTCCAATACCTTTTCGCTGTATTCAAAGCTCATAACCCACACCTCCTTTTAGGGCTATGTAATAATATGCCCTCTCCTCGCGCACCCCGTTATGATTGAGGTCAACATAGCTTTACTCTAAAGCCCAGCCGGCGAATCTCTTCCATGAACTCCGAGTCCGTCCTAACCCTGAGGGAAGGGTCTGCCTGCATTACGTAAATGTCTCCGTTCACGTACAGGTCCAGTATTATCTGTCTGCCGGTGGGAGCTTTAAACCTCTCCACCAGCTCCCTGAGACGCTCCGCCCTGCCCGTCTTGACGTCCTTCGGACTTAAACCGATTCTGACAAAGTCCCCGGCAGAGGCAAACTCGTCCGGCAGATAGGCTTCCTTAACTATGAGTTTAAGCTCTTCTCTTTCCGGGTCCTCTTCCAGGTAGCCCTTTATTACTACCACCGAGTCCTCTTTAATCTTGTCCTTGCTCTTCTCATAGCTCTGTGGGAAGGCGACCGCTTCCAGAATTCCGGTTCTGTCTATGAGATTGAATACCGCCATGTAGTCTCCATTTCTCGTTTTCTTTTCTTTTAAATCCGATATAACTCCGGCGAGGGTCAGCTCGCGTCCCTTCTCGTAGCTTAAAGCCTCCTCTACGGGAGTGTATCTGCCCTCCAGAACCCTCTCAAAGTCCTCCAAGGGGTGTCCTGACAGGTAGAAGCCTATCACCTCCCTCTCAAAGCGCAGAGCGGTAGCCTTTGAGCCTTTCCTCTCTTTCTGCACCCCCGTGCCGTTGCCAAAGAGGGAGTTCTGAGCCACGTTCAGTATGTTCTTTCCGGCACTGCTCAGCTTCTCAAGTAGCTCTTCTCTGCTCTCCCCGGTAAAGTCAAAGGCTCCCGCCTTGATTAAGCACTCCATCACCTTCTTGTTCACCTTACGGCCGTCAACCCTCTTTATGAAGTCGTGCAGGCCTCTGAAGGGGGCGTTGCCTCTGGCAGACACTATCGCCTGAGTGGCCTCCTCACCCACTCCCTTTATCCTTCCCAAGCCGAACCTTATACCTTCCTCCTCTATCTTGAAGCCCACCTCACTAAAGTTTATGTGGGGCGGAAGTATCTCTATGCCCATGAGCTTGGCGTTTCTCGCTAAATTCAGGAACTTGTTGTCGTTCTTCTCAAGGGTGAGCTTCACGGCAAAGAACTCCTCCGGAAAGTGGGCCTTCATATAGGCGGTCCAGTAAGATAGGTATCCGTAAGCTACCGAGTGAGACTTGTTGAAAGAGTAAGAGGCAAACTTCTCTATGTCTTCCCAAAGCTTAGTTATCTTATCCCTCGGGTATCCCTTCTGCACCGCGCCCTCTACGAACTTGCTCCTCATCTGCTCTATTATTTCTTTCTTCTTCTTGCCTATACCCTTTCTGAGGGTGTCCGCCTCTCCGGGGGTGAAGCCGGCAAGAATCTGGGACATCTTCATTATTTGCTCCTGATAGACGATTACCCCGTAGGTTTCCTTCAGGATTGGCTCAAGCTCCGGAAAGGGATACTCAACCGGTTCCCTGCCGTGCTTCCTGTTTATGTAGCTGTCCACCAGCCCGCTCTTTAGGGGTCCGGGTCTGTACAGTGCGAGCACCGCCACTATCTCATCAAAGGAGTCGGGCTTGAGTTGCCTGAGGAGCTTCTTCATGCCCGAGCTTTCCAACTGGAACACACCCGTGGTGTTTCCCTCCTTTAAAAGCTTATAGACCCCTTCGTCGTCAAGGGGAAGGGACAAGAAGTTTATCTCCACACCCTTCCTCTCTTTGACGAGCCGGCGCATGGAGTCCAGTTCCGTTAGGGTCTTGAGTCCTAAAAAGTCCATTTTCAAGAGACCCAGTTCCTCCAGCTGGGTCATCTCGTACTGGGTGGCGAACACCCTGTCTCGGTCGTAATACATGGGTATCAGCTCGGGAAGGGGTTTAGGTGCTATGACCACGCCGGCGGCGTGTAGAGAGGTGTGGCGGGTCAGTCCCTCAAGCTTGAGGGAAATCTTTACCATCTTGTCCAGCTCCGGACTCTCTTTGCACATCTGCCTGAACTTGTTAACGTTGTCCTCTATGTCCGTTCTGTGCTTTCCGTACCTCTCTAAAAGCTCTTCCACCGGTGTGATGTACATCTCCGTCAGGGAGAGCTGGGTTCCCTGAACGTCCCCCTGGGGTATGAGTTTGGCCATCTTGTCCGCCTGGGAGATGTGGACTCCGAGGGCTCTGGCCACGTCCCTGAGAGTTTGCTTAGACTTCATGACGTTGTAGGTTATGATTTGAGCTACGTTCTCCTCCCCGTACTTGCGTCTGACGTAATCTATGACCTTGTCCCTGTTGTCCTGACAGAAGTCCACGTCTATATCGGGCATGGATACCCTGTCGGGGTTCAGAAACCTCTCAAAGAGGAGTCCGTGCCTTATGGGGTCAACGTCGGTTATTCCCAAGGCGTAAGCTACCAGAGAGCCGGCAGCAGAGCCCCTTCCGGGTCCGACGGGAACGCCGTTGTTCTTGGCCCAGTTGATAAAGTCCTGAACGATGAGGAAGTATCCGGCAAAGCCCATTCTCTTTATCACTTCCAGCTCGTATTCAAGTCTGTCCCAGTATTCCTTGGGGTTTCTTATGGAGTTCTGAGCTATACGCCTTTTCAAACCCTTTACGCTCAACTCTCTGAAAAACTCGTCAAGGCTGGTATCTTGAGGTACGCTGTATTCGGGCAGCAGGTAGCTTCTGTTCTCAAATACCTCAAAGCTGTCCGCCACCTTGTCCGCCACCTCAAGGGTGTTGAGCAGAGCACCCTCCCAGCCCTCAAACTTGCCCTCAAACTTGCGCCATACCTCCTCACCGGAGGCAAAGTGCAGACCTTCGTTGTGGCAGAAGAAGCCGCCTTTCTCTATCTCTTTTAAAGTCTTCTTCATCTGGATAGCCATCAGAACCGAGTGAGCCTCTCTGTCCTCGGGCGTTAGGTAGTGGGAGTCGTTGGTGGCTATGAGCTTAACGTCGTATTTTTTCGCTATCTCTATCAGGTTCCTGTTGGCTATCTCCTGCTCCTTGATGGAGTTGGACTGCAGCTCTATGTAAAGGTCTTCCCCGAATATGTCCTTGAACTTTTTTACCCAGCTCTGGGCCTTATCGGTTTCGTTCTTGGAAGCGTAGTAGGTGGGCACCCCCTTCAGGCAGGCGGTCAGCGCTATCAGGCCCTCTCCGTATCTCTCTAAAAGCTCGTAATCTATCCTGGGTTTGTAGTAAAAGCCCTCCTTGTAGGATAGGGTGGAGAGCTTCATAAGGTTCCTCAGGCCCCTATCGTCCTTGGCTATGAGAATTAGGTGGTGATTGTAGCGGTCGGTGATGTTGTCCTCGCTACCCTTGCTCTTCCTATCAAAGCGTGAACCTGTGGTAAAGTAGGCCTCCATACCTATGACGGGTTTTATGCCCTCCCTTTTAAGTGTCTTATAGAAGCTGTAAGAGCCAAAGAGGTTCCCATGGTCTGATACTCCAACCGCTCTAAAGCCGAACTCCTTGGCCTTCTTGACCAGGTCCCCTACCTTTATGGCTCCATCAAGCAGAGAATACTGTGTATGAAGATGAAGGTGAACAAAATCCTTGGTCATTTGAAACCCTCCTCAGCCTCCGGTTATGAGGCGGAGTATATCGTTGACTATCACAAAGCCCATGAGCGCCAGTATCAAAGCAAAACCCACCTTCTGCCAGTACTCCTTGAACTTTTCCGGCAGGGGCTTGCGTCTTATCATCTCCACCAAGAACAGGAGTATTAGGCCTCCGTCAAGTATGGGCAGCGGGAGCAGGTTGAATATACCCAGCTGCAGAGATATGAAGGCCATAGAGGAGAGGTAGGGAACTATACCGCTCTGGGCCGCCTGCCCGGCGAACTGGGCTATGGCTATGGGCCCTCCGAGAGTCTTCACGGACACTCCCCCGGTCAGGAGTCCACCCAGCACCTTGAAGGTTAGCAGTGTAAGCTCTTTGGTTCTTTCCAGGGCCCTGGAGAAGGCCTCCGGTAGCGGGTAAGATTCCTTGACGGTCTCTATCTTGGGAGATACACCGAGAAAGGGCTTCCCGGTTCTGGGATTCTTAGAGGGTATGACGATTTTCGTAATTCTCTTGCCCTCCCTCTCTAAGGTCAGCTTGATGGGTTTGCCCTCCGAGGCCTGAATCTCCTTGACCATCTGATACCAGCTCTCCACGGGCTTTCCGTTCACGGCCAAGATTCTGTCCCCTTTCCTTAAACCTACCTGCGAAGCAGGTGAGTTCTTTAAAACATCTCCTATAACCGGCTCTATCTTCGGAAGTATTCCCAGACCTACACCCTTACCACCGGTAAGGTCGGGCACCTCAACCTCAATCTTCACAAGCCTGCTTCCCCTTTCTACCTCCAAGATGGCTCTGCTCTTCTTATCTATCTTCTCCTCCAAGAAGAGCCTTCTGAGGTCGTTCCACTCTTTTATCCGCACGCCGTTTAGGGAGACGATCTTGTCGCCGGGTTTCAGTCCCGCCTTCTGAGCCCAGCTGTTTTCGGCCACGTGCCCTACGACAACCTGCTGCTTTTCGTATTTGGGAACCTCTACCCCCAAGCTCATCACGAGAGTAAAGAGGAACACCGTCAGGATTATGTTAAATACGGGTCCACCTAAGGCTATGATTATCCTTTGCCAGGGCGGCTTTGCGGAGAAGGCGTAAGGCTCCTTTGAAGACTCCTCCTCTCCGTAGAGCTTGACGTATCCACCCAGAGGAATGGCCGCTATCTGGTACAGGGTCTCCCCCAGCCTCTTGGACAGCAGAACGGGTCCGAAACCTATGGAGAATACCTCTACCCTTACCCTGAAAAGCTTAGCCATCAAAAAGTGGCCGAGCTCGTGAAACCATATAAGTATCCCGATGAGAACTATGAAGGCTAAGGCGCTCGTTAACATCTTCAGTCTTCCTTAAGGATTTTCACGTAAACCTTCCTTTCCCTGGGTCCGTCAAACTCTCCTAAGAATATACCTTCCCAGGTGCCCAACACCAGGTCCCCGTTTTCTATTATCAAGGTTCTTGAGTTGCCTATCACTGCGCTCCTTATGTGTGCGGCGGAGTTTCCCTCTGCGTGGCTGTAGTTGGGGTCGTCCCAAGAGACCAGCCTCTCAAGGGCGTAGGCTATGTCTCTGACGACGTCAGGGTCGGCCGCCTCGTTTATAAAGACGCAGGCCGTGGTGTGGGGAACGTAAACGAGGCACAGTCCCCCCTTTACACCAGACTTTCTCACTATGTCCCTCACGTAAGGGGTTATATTAACCATACTCGTGTGCTTTGTAGTTTTTACCCTAAAGCTGTGCAGCATGGGTCTATGTATTGTATCACGGTGTGATAACATCTTATAGGTGCTCGTTTACCTGTCTCTTTACTCAGTCTTCCTCATCGGAGTCTTCATTTTCAAGCTTTTCCAAACCCCGCTTGTGGCACAGGCGGTTTTACTCTCTCCGTTGGTGTTTGAGAAGGATATAAAGAGCCTCGGCTACAGGAACTTAAAGAGGGGACTGCTTTACGGCTCCCTATCTCTCCCGGTATGGCTACTCTTGCCACCTTCCTTCTCCTGCTGGGGGGTGGTGCTGAACAATCTGGGCGTGGCCGTAGCCGAGGAGACCTTCTTCAGGGGCTTTATGATGAGGAAGTTAAACAACGTAGCGGTGTCCCTCCTTTTTGCGTTGCCCCACGTGATTCTGTATCAAAATTTCGTCTCTGTTCTTACTTTTTTTCCCTCCCTGATATTCGGGTGGGTTTATCTGCGCTCGGGCTCTATACTGGCACCCATCATCTTCCATTGGGTTTTCAATCTCTCCTACTTCTCCTTGATGGAAAGGTTCCCTATACTCTATAGAAGCGTTCTCTGAGCTTTACCATTTCTTCTAAGGGTATCTGCCCGGGTGCGAAGCTCCTCTCCAGCGAGGCGTAGGATATAACGGAACCGAAGGCGTAAGCGGCAATCCTGGATACGCTTCCCAACTCACCCATCGCTATCAGAATCTTCTCTCCCTTCTCCTCGTTTCCCAAGCACAGGAGTCTGGCCACGTCATCAAGGGAGTTGGCCATAACGGCAATCTTGGGTATGTGGGCGCCGAACCTCTTGGCTTCCCTATAGACCTCTTTCAGAAGCCAAAGGGGCGGTGTTCTCTCAAAGTCGTGGAAGGACACTATGAGCTTGCCGTTGCCCATAAACTCCCTGACTTTGAGTATGTCTTCTCTGGCGGTCAGCTCTAAGTCCGTGTAATCGCTGACGGATGCAGCGGCCTCAAATATCTCCAACCGGTTCTCCACGTAAGCTCCGCCTTCTTGGGGAATCCTTACGGTAAGAATGGTCTTAAGTCCTTTGCTGTGGACTAAGTCTATGCATTCCAGCACGTGCTCGGTCGATTTGTCCTTGAACTGGTCAACCCTCAGCTCAATTATATCGGCACCGAGAGATGCAGCCCTCCCCACCTCCTCGGAGAAGGCCTCGTCGGTCAAGGGAACGGCTATCTGCATGCTACCTTAGGAATCTCCTGAGCCAGATTGCGGGCAAAAATGCGAGCAGTCCCAGAAGAGAGAGACCCGTGCTGCTGCAACCGCCACCCGAACCGAAAGAGGGAAGACCGGTAGAGGGGTTCGTAGGCGGTGAAGGTGCCTCCATCGTAGCTATGACCGGAATTGCAATTACCTGTGCGGGAGTGTCCAAGAGAATTGCAGCGTTTATGGTGGTTATGTTCCCGACTATCGGAGGAGAGAAGGCTACGCTGATGGAGCATATCTCTCCGGGACGAATCCTATAGGCACGCGACGTGGTAGGGGTTCCGGACGGTGTGCAGAACTGTCCGTTAGAGGCATACCCCGTATTACAGCCACAGGTTATACCGCTTATACTTACACCCGCACCTACGGCTTGGGGTTGAAACTCTAAAGCCGAGCCGGTCGTATTCTTGATTATCAGAGATGCACCGTACGAGGCGAACCTGAACACGGTCCCGAAGTTGATAACGTCCGGGTCAACGTCCAAGTAATTGCCGGTAGAAGAACCGGCTACGCCGTATATGGTTCTTACAAGGCTGCCCCCCGGGTATCCGATAATCAAGCGTCCAGTAAAGGTTCCGGGTGTCTCCGGAGAGAACCTGACCAGAATGTTGCAGTAAACGGGTTTATTCTCAGTACATTGCGTAGGACATGCCTGAACGCCGTTGGGTAAAGAGAAGTATGAACTTCCCGAAAGAGAGTAAGTTAAATCAAAGGTGCTCTGGGTTGCGTTAGCGTTCGTGGTGGGGTCGTCGGGACAGGTAAAGTTCAACTGCACCAGCTGGTCTGCAGATTGTCCTATGTCCGCAAATATCACACCGGTGGGGGGATTGACTTCTCCCAAAAGGGAAATCGTGGAGCCTGAAGGCTGACCGTCGGGTCCACCGTTCAGGTCGTTTATGCGCACGTAGCCGTAAAAGGTGGTTTTACTGTAAGGGTATCCCGATTGCGGTTGAAACACCACGTTAAACTCGCAGTAATTCTGGGAACAATCGGAGTTGTTTGCGGCGTAATTTAGAACCGCTCCTTGACAGTTGCTGCTCACTATACCGAAGGTTGTACTATCGGGCGTGTTTAGCAGCTCTAAGGCCGGATTGTTCAATACGAGGGGGTCTCCCGCAGCGTTGCATATTCTAAAGGTCATGGTGCTGGTGTTTCCAAAGTCCGTTGCGGGAAAAGAGAAGCTGAATCCTCCCATGGAAGGAGCAGGACTTACTTTAACTACCCTTATGGCGGTTCCGCTGCCGCTGAGGGATATACTTGCGCTCTTTACAGTATTGCAAGCTACGTTGTCTTCGTCGTCATCGTAGGCAACGCTTATCGCGCCTACGTTGTTCACCTTGAGATTGGGTGTGTACCTTACGCTTATATTGCAGCTCGCTCCGTAAGCCAAGGAAGAGCCGGAGCATCTATCGGAAACAATCTCAAAGTTGGGAGAGCCCATGCTGACGCTTACGTTGCATACTCTCAAAATCCCTGTCCCTATGTTGGTCAAAGAGAACTCAACGGTTTTAGAGGTATCTATCGTAGTAGGACCGAAGCTATAGGGGGAGTCGGGAAATATCCTAAGCATCGGAGCACTCAAGCCTGTGCCTATGGAAGCCAAGAGTAAACCTAAGAATACCTTTTTTATTCCTATTCCCATAGTTTAAACCTCCCTTAATATCTTATTACTGACAGTTAGCATCTGCGGTAGCTCCTTGAGCATTACCCTGGTTGTAGTTGGCAAACTGCACGTTAAAGGTAGCCCTGATGGTCTTTGTACTGCCCGTTAGCACCTCTCTACCTCTCAGTTCAAGCACCACGTTGTAAATGCAGTTATCCAAGGGGGTGGCACAGTATTGGCTCAATACCGAGGATTTCCAGGAAGCCAAGACTACAACTAAACCCACGGTAAGCTCCTCGTTAGGATTTATGGTTATTGAGGTAAACTGCTCGTAAGGTTGAGCAAATAAGCTCCTGCAACTTTTGTATCTCTCGCAGTTATTGTTGCTGACACCGCTGACAAAGGTAAGTCTATACCTGTCTATATAAACGGGTGAAGGGTTCGGGGTTATAACCTCCCCGTTGGCATCTTTTATGGGTTCACTTTTGAGGGTTATCTGCAGAGCATCGTCCTGAAAAGAGTATCCGTCGCAAAAGCCATCTCCATCGTTGTCTTGCAGTATTAGCGTATCGCTTTCCAGCTTTGGAGGGTTAACTTGGCTTACGCCTATGAGGACCGTATCAAACCCTCCGTATATACCGGAGCCTCCTCCGCCGCAAGAGAGCAAACCCGCGGATAGCAAGCCCGCAGCAAGGGCAAGTTTAACCTTTTTCACCACAACCCTCCTTTATGGCTTAAGCTTTTAGAACTTAATAATACCATATCACTTCACCACCCTGTATGTAAAGCTCCTGTCGTTTATAGTTATCAGGACGTAATCCGGCAGTCCTATCAGGGTTCTTACCTCCGAATCCCTGACCTTGGCTCTCACCTTGAAGCTTTCCACCTCCATAACCTTGTAGGCCTTTGACTCTTCTATGTCGTCTAAGGAGAGGTAGGGATACGGGAACTCGTAGTAGAAAAGAGCTCCGTCTTTTACGAAGTAAGCGCACTTCACAACTCCGTCGTACAGACTGCCTCCGGTCGTCAGCATGTATATCCTGTCGTTCTCTATGTATATCTCTTTCGCGCCGGTTATCTTTCTCTCAAGTTCCCAGTAGAGCACCGCTTCCCGTTTGATGGATTCAGAAAGCTGCAAAACATTCAGGCTCCCGTTGCTGGCACGGTAAAAGGCAAAGGAGAGCATACCGAAGAGAAGACCCATCAAGGTTAAAACTACGAGAACCTCTACGAGGGTGAATGCCTTCCTCATCTTATACGGTACTCAACGAGGAATACCTCTTTGTAGGTGTATATGATCTTTTTAACCTTGGGGAAGTCGGGAACCTCTTCCTCTCTCACCTCAAGCTCTTGGAGCTTACCCTCTTTGACCTTTGAGTCTAAAACTATCAGGTCCGAGAAAAGCTCGGAGGAGTTTCTGTATAGCTGCGTGCTGTAGGACAGAAGGCTTAGTAGAACGGGAAAGGTTATGGCCACTATGCTGAAGGCTATTAGGAGTTCCACCAAGGTAAAGCCTTCCTTAGAGTTCCCAGACATCTATATCGTCCTCGGTATCCTCCTCGCCGTCCGGGCCCTTGGAGCGCAGCTCGTAAGGGTGGTTTACTCCGGGGGATATGTATATAAATTCGTTCTCCCAAGCGTCTTTGGGCACCTTGTCAAGATACTTCTTCCACCTCTTAGGTTCAGGCGGCTCTTGGGGCTTTTCAACCAGAGCCTTAAGACCCTGTTCGGTCGTAGGATACTTCCCATTATCCAGTCTATACTGCTCAAGGGCGTCCTTTATGGCTCTCATCTGTATCTTGGTAGAGTCAACCTTCGCCTCATCTACCCTGCCGGTGACCCTGGGTATGATTAGGGCTGCCAGAAGACCCAGTATCACCAGAACTACGAGAATCTCTATGAGGGTAAAGCCTTTGTCGCCGTACTTCTTTTCCAGCGCCTTGTCTATCTTGCTGCCGAACTTCTTATAGGCGGCGTTAGAGACGAAAACCACCAGGAGCATCATGGGAATGCCTATCAGGAGCGCCAAGGAGAATATCTTTATCACCCACAAAAAGAAGGGAAAGAGGTTCTGCGTATCCATGGGGATTATTTTATACTATTTCTTTGAGTCCCCGTAGCTCAGCAGGATAGAGCGCGAGATTCCTAATCTCGAGGTCGGAGGTTCGAATCCTCCCGGGGACGCCATTTTTCCCTTTTAAAGAGCTTGCAGGAGGCCTAAAAGGGATAAAAATTAGTGAGGACGACCTGAAAAAAGCTTGGGAGCTTGCGTACTTTGGACTCAGAAATGCCTTAGGAGAGGCTTACGAATTCTTTGAGGATATCAGAAAGGGAATACCTTACGGAGAAGGTTTTGTAGTCGGTGAGTCCCAGAATAAGGTCTATTTACAGCTTGAAAAAGGTGACCTTAGAAAGAGGGTTCACCTCTCTTACTTTGAGCTGCCAGGTTGCCCCAACGGAGTTATAACGGTTGAAGGTGGAATAAAAGAGTTCCTTGAGAGCGAGGAGGAAAGGAGCGAGGTTGAGAAAAAGAAAGAGCTGATACGGGAAGCTTTAGAAAGTTTAATCCCTCTTGAGGGAAGGGAGTTTGGAGAGAACGGATTTACCTTGCTTATAGAGCCTGAATTCTCAAGGAAAGAAGCGGCTTTTCTTAGTATAGTAATTGAAAGGACTAAAGGGTTCCTTGGGAACTAAAAAGCGTTTTGGAGGAATGGCATGAGACTTCAGGCCGTAATCAAAAGCGATTCTCAGATAGATGACGCCGTGGCCTTTATCAAGGAAAGATATCCGGAGCTGCACTCGCTTTTAGAAAACTGGGAAGAGCTTGAGTTCAAGCTCACGTCCAAGGCCTTGGACGACAACACCTACATACTGGAGCTTGAGATTGAGGATAGCGAATTTGAGAAGACCTTGGGTATATTCCAGAGCCTTGAAGAGGCGATGGGTGCTTTCCTGACCACAGCGGAGGAAAGGGGTTGGGAGAGGGTCCCCGACAGGTATGCCGTCTATCACGCCCAGTTTGAGGGAGATGTCCTCATCGCCGGAATAAAGACCGAGGAGGGTATATCCAAATACGACCAAATGAGCCTGGAAAAGATGATGGAGAAGCTCGTAAGGTATCCCAGAGTGGTCGCCTACTCCAGCGACGTCCTTACGTACATAAAAGACCTGTTCCCCGACATAGACAGCAGAGCTTACGTAGTGGCGAGGGAGATAGCCAAGGCGGTAGGTTCGGCTCCGGAGTTGGAGGAGCTGGGAAAGATATACGGAGTAGATACCTCAACCTTGGAAGGCAAGATAGAGCTTATAGACAAGCTGACTCGGTCGCCGGTAAAGCTGCCCTCGGGTGAGGTTAACCTGAAGCCGGTTTACTATCCCGTAGAGGTATGAGCTTTAAGAGCTTAACCGTAGCGGCGTTGGCGTTTGCAGTATCGGTATGGAGCGGAGAGCCGTATTCGCTCAAAAGGTTAAGGGAGCTACCTGAGTTTAAAAGCTACGCAAAGTTCGTAAGAGGCCTGCGTGGAGACCTCGTAGGATACGTTGAGGTATCTCCAGGGATATACGTGGAAGAGAACTGCCCCATAGAGGAAGGCTACGCCTCTTGGTACGGGGGGAGATTTCACGGCAGGCTCACCTCTTCAAGGGAGAGGTTTAACCTCTTCAAGTTTACCGCCGCATCAAGAACGCTTCCCCTGCACACGTACGTGCTGGTTAGGAACTTAGACAACGGCAAGACGGTCGTAGTGAGGATTAACGACAGGGGTCCCTACGTTGACGGGAGGATAATAGACCTCTCAAGAGCGGCGGCGAGGAAGATAGGAATGGAGGAGGACGGGGTCAAGTACGTGCAGGTTATACCGCTGAGGTGCCTGAGCGAGGCCTCTCTGAAGAGATTGGGAGACCAGGTGATAGCGGACTTACTAAATACCTACTGATAGAGCCTATGCCATGAGACCGCTGCGCTTATACATGGAAGGTTTCACCGCCTACACAGAACCGGTGGAGATAGACTTCAGGCCTTTGAACTTCTTTGCCATTCAGGGTAGCACCGGTGCCGGCAAGACCAGCATAGTTGATGCCATAACCTTCGCCCTGTACGGCAAGGTCTCCAGATACGGGAACGCCCAAGCTCTGAAGAAGGTGGTCTCCAGAGGCAAACGCACCATGAGGGTGTACTTTGAGTTCTCGGTCAGAGGTAAAGAGTACGCCGTAGAGAGGTTCTACAAGAGAGGAGCTAAGGGTAGGGAGGAGTCCATAGTTAGGGTGTATGAGGAGGGTATAAAGCAGAACGTAAAGGGAAGAGAGGTTGAGAGCTGGGTGGAGAAGGCCACCGGGATAGATTTCAGAACCTTTACTAAGGTCATAGTTCTGCCTCAGGGAGAGTTTGATAAGTTCCTGAAGCCGGACAGGCCCAAGGAGAGGAAGGACATACTCATAAGGCTCATAAACCTTGAGGTGCTTGAGAGGATAAGGGAGATGGCCTCGGAGGAGTATAAGGCCTTAGGCAGGGAGCTGGAGCTGATTAAAGCGAGGCTGCAAGAGCTGGAAGGGTTTGATGAGGAGACCTTGGCCTCTATAGAGAGCTCCATACTCTCCCTTGAAAGCTCTCTCGCGAAGAAGAGGGAGAGGAGGGAGAGGCTTGAAGCGCAACTGACCAGAGCCAAAAAAAAGAAGGAGCTTAATAACGAACTACGAGCGCTCTCGGACAGGCTTGAGGCACTCAAGGCCAAAGAGGGGGAGATGCAGGCCCTGGAGGAGAGGCTGGAGGAGGCCAAGAGGATACTGCCCTTCGTGAACCTCATAGAGGAGCTGGACGTCCTTGAGGAGGATATAAGGAAGGACAGGGAGAAGCTCGCCCGCTATCAGGGGGAGCTCGGCCAGCTAAGGGAGGAGCTCTCCGTCTGTCTTGAAGAGTTTAAAAAGGTTGAGGAAAGCTATCGGAACTTGGGAACCTTGGAGGAGGAGCTCACGGAGCTAATCAAGGAGGAGGAGAAACTGAAGAGGCTTCACGAGGAGGCAAAACGCCTCGGGGAAGTCCTCGTAAGAAGGGAGAGGTTGGAAAGGGAGCTTAAGAAGCTCAAAGAAGAGCTGGAGGATACGGAAAGGAGGATTGAGAAGGGTGAGGAGCTGACTCAAGAGGAGAGAAGAAGGTGGGAAGAGCTGGAGTTTGACGAGGAAGAGTACAGAGAGCTTTTGGAAAAGAGCCACAAGCTTGAGACGCTAAAGAGCTTGGAGGAGGAGCTTGAGACTCTGAACCGCAGGCTGGAGGAAAATAGAAGGGAGCTGGCAAAATTTGAGAAAGAGCTTTCTAATCTACTTGAGCAGAAGGAAGGCCTGGAACGTTCCCTTAGGGAGAAGGAGCTTCTATACCACGCCCACGTTATACATAAAAACCTCACGCCGGGGGATAGGTGTCCGGTCTGCGGAGGCACCTACCGAGGAGCGTCCCAAGAGGGTGCCGACCTTGAGCAGGTCCGAGAGCTGAACGACGAGCTGAGCCGGCTGGAGGCAAAGATAGAGAAGCTCAATTCACAACTTCTGCGCCAGCAGGCCCAGGCGGAGAGCTGGGAATCGGAGAAGGAAAAGCTCAAAGGCAAGCTCGCAGAGCTGGAGGAGCTGAAGGAGGAAAACGTATACGAACGGCTCGGCCAGCTCAGGGAGCTATCAAAGAAGAGGAAAGAGCTGGAGAGCAAGTTAAGGAGCTACGAAAGCAGGCTGGAGGAGCTGAAGAACTACAGAAGGGAGCTTCTCATTAAGATAGAGAGGGTCTCTACAACTCTTGAGAGCCTCGCTGATGAGGAGGATAGGCTGAAGGAGAGCCTTGAAGGCGTTAAAGAAGGGGAGCTAAGCCGGCGGCTCTCGGAGGTGAAGAAAAAGATAGCGAGTTTGAGAAAGAGCATGGAAAGCATAAAGAGGGATTACGAGCGCAAGAGAGGATACATAGAGGAGCTAAGAAGGGAGAAGTCCAAGAGGGAAGAGGGTCTCGGTTTGGTGGAAAAGGCTTTAATCGCCAAAGAGGAGAGGAAGAAACACCTGCTCGGCAAGCTCTCTCCCATATACGAGATAGCCTCTTCCCTTGAGGAAATCAGAGCCAAGGCCGTGTCCCAGGAGGAGCTGAAGGCTTTAGAGAGTGAGCTCCAAAGCTACAGGGAAGAGCTGACACGTCTGAAGCACAGGATTGAGGAGATAGAGCGGGAGCTGGAGAGCTTAGACGACATTCCCGAGCCGGAGAGCCTGGAGAGGGAATACGAGGAGCTTGTGCGGCGCATAGATAGGCTCTCACAGGAGCTTGGAAGCAAGAAGGCGCAGCGCGAGAGCGTTCGTGAGAAGCTCAGGGAGAAGGAAAGCTTAGAGAAAAAAGTGCCCGAGCTGGAGTCCAAGCTCAGAGTTTACGGAAGACTGAAGGAGGACATGAGGAGCGACAGGTTCCAGAGCTTTGTGGCCAACATGCTCATGAAGGAAATCCTTGAGCACGCCAACTACTACTTTGAGAAGTTCGTGGGAGATTACAGCTTTGAGATTGACGAGAGGGACAACCTGCTGGTGGTGGACAGAGCCAAGGGTGGACTGGAGCGCTCGGTGGAGTCTTTGAGCGGTGGGGAAACCTTTCTGGCGAGCCTCTCCCTCGCGTTGGGGGTCAGCGATGTCCTATCTTCCGACGCCCACTTGGAGAGCCTATTCATAGACGAGGGTTTTGGTAGCCTTGACCAGGAGACCAGGGACAGGGTGGGGGACGTGCTTGAGGTTCTTAAGACGGAGATAAACAAGATGGTGGGGGTTATAACTCACATACCGGAGTTCGCGGAACGCTTCTCCCAGAGGATACTCGTAAAGAAGGAGGAGGGGGTGTCAAGGATACAGGTTATAGCCTGAGTAATTCTTGAAACCTAACCGAAAGTTAATATAATTCTACTCTTATGAGCAGACTTACTCTGTGCGACGAGAGCGGCAAGGTCTTGGAAGAGATTACCGATTTTGAAGATATAGCCCGCAAACTCTCTGAAATAGGGGTTCTCTTTGAGAGGTGGGAACCTAAGGTAGCCCTGAGCCGGGAGGACGACGAAGAGAGGGTTATGGAAGCTTTCAAGGAAGATATAGATAGACTCACTCAAGAGTTCGGTTTTAAATCCTGCGACGTGGTCTCCTTAACACCGGACAGTCCCAAGAAGGAGGAGCTCAGGCAGAAGTTTCTGGAGGAACACACGCACAGCGACTTTGAGGTCAGGTACTTCGTCTATGGAGATGGAGTGTTTTACCTGCATCCCAACGACAAGGTTTACATAGTCCACTGCGAAGGCGGAGACCTGATAAGCGTCCCTCCCAACACGCCCCACTGGTTTGATATGGGTTCTTCGCCCGATTTCAAGTGCATAAGGCTGTTCACAACTCCGGAAGGCTGGGTGGCCCAATACACAGGTAGCGATATAGCCAAGAGATTTCCCAAGTACGAGGAGATAGTCCAGATTGGTTAAGGCAATTCTGACGGACATAGAGGGAACTACCTCTTCCATATCCTTCGTGAAGGACGTTCTCTTTCCTTATGCGGAGAGGAAGATACCTTCCTTCCTGAGGCGGGAATCCGACCGCCGAGAGGTCATCAAGATACTCAAAGACGTAGAGGAGATTGAGGGTAAGGAGCTATCCCTTGAAGAGGTCATAAAACTGCTCCTGAGGTGGATAAGGGAGGACAAGAAGATAACTCCCCTTAAGGAGCTTCAGGGTTTGGTCTGGGAAGAGGGGTACAGGAAAGGGGAGCTGAGAGGACACATCTACGAGGACGCCTACGAAAAGCTCAAAGAGTGGCACGAGAAGGGAATTCCTATATACGTTTACTCTTCAGGCTCGGTTAAAGCTCAAAAGCTCCTCTTCTCAAACACTCCCTACGGAGACCTGACCTACCTCTTTTCGGGATACTTTGACACCAATGTAGGCAATAAAAAGGATAAAGACTCTTACCTGAGGATAGCCCGGAAGGTAGGTTTGGAGCCTGAGGGTATCCTGTTCCTGTCCGATAATCCTCAAGAGATTGAGGCTGCAGCGGCGGCCGGTATGCGGGTCATACGCTTCGCAAGAGAGGGAGAGAACGAACCTTTACCGGACTTTCCCCACACTCAGGTAAAGAGCTTTAAAGAGATAGAGGCGGTTTAGCCATGTCGCTGAGAAATAAGGTTTTAATAACCATAACTTCCGTGGCTTCTGTGCTCTTCATAGTGTCCTTGGGAGTTATGGTGCTCCTCTTTTACAGGGAATTGAACGAGGAGATAGACGACACTTACAAAGGCATTTACAACCTTTACAAGGTATTGGAAGAGAACAGCTCTGCCAACCATCACAACATTAAGGAGCTGAAGATAAAGAGGTGCAAAAGGGGACTTGCCTACGTTCTTGACGTTGACGGACTTTACGTAGGCAGACTTTCAAAGAGTAAGGGAGGGTGCGTGTTTTCCGGCACCAAGATAAACGAGATACTGCAAACTCTGTCCGAGACTTACGACGCCTTTTACTTTCTTCTTTACGAGAGGATAAGCGTGGAGAGGCTGAACGAGATATACTTCCCCGAGTTCTTTGACCGCTTCATTAAAAACAGGCAGATTGTAGGGGGATACATACTTGAGGGACCTTACGCACCGGAGGTAATAAAGAGCATAGAGAACATCAGGGGATACGGACTCATAGGCAGGTTCCCCAACAAGAAGCTGGTGATTGAGTATCCGATACTGGACGTGAACGAGTTGCCCATAGGCAGGATAGTTTTCGTGGAGGACGTCTCACCGGCCTTTAAGAACTTCCTTGCCAACGTTGGCATCTTCGGAGTTTACAACTTCCTTCTCATCAGTTTGCTATCGGTCATCTTTTACACCATCTTCAGCAGAATCGTTAAGGATATATCCTTCCTTGAAAAGCTCGCCTCTGAGTTTCAGTCGGGGAACTTTAAGAACATACAGCTGTTGGCTAAGAAGATAAAGAGAACCAGCTCCGACGAGATGGAACGCCTCAAGAAGGCCGTTTACATAATGGCTTCAGAGCTTGAGGAGCTGATAAACCAGCTCCAGCAGGACAAGGAGAAGCTTGAGGAGATAGCCTACAAGGACCCCCTTACGGGTTTATATAACCGAAGGTTCTTCTTAGAGCACGCCAAAAAGATATTTGAGCATGCGAAGAGATACAACGACCCCTTTTCCGTAATCCTGATGGACATAGACAACTTTAAACGCATAAACGACACTTACGGACACGATATAGGTGATATAGTCCTCAAGGAGTTCTCCGAGGTAATTAAGCAAGCCTCCAGAAGCTCCGACATACCGGCAAGGTGGGGAGGAGAGGAGTTCATAATTATGCTCCCAACTACTGACTCAAATGGAGCTAAACACTTAGCGGAAAGGATACGGAAGATGTTTAAAGAGGTCTCTGTCAAGGTAGGAAACGAGGAAGTAAGGACAACCGTCAGTATAGGAGTAAGCCAATACAACGGACACAGCAGGCTCGAGGACATTATAAAGGAGGCGGACGAGGCTCTCTATAGGGCCAAAAGGAGCGGTAAAGACAGGGTGGAGATTTACTCCCCGGAAAACAGCGGAACTTCGTAGGCAGGGTTTCCTACGGCTCTTAGCAGAAAGTGTTCAATCATCTTTCTATCCAAGCTCCTGAACTCCCTGTTTAGCTTTATGAAGGTGTGGAAAAGGACTCCGGAGGCCTCAAGTCCGAGACCCGAGTCGGAGATAACCCTATCCTTCCAAGAGTTCAAATTCTTTAAGAAGGGGTTGGCGGTGTTTAGATTTCTCTCCTTGGGAACGCCTACGAACTGGTAGCCCCTAACTTTACCTTCCCTCAAGAAGACCTTTATAAGGTAGTTCTCATGCTCCGTGTAAACGAACTCCTCGGCGTCCTCAAACACGCCGCCGCTACCGGCGGTTATGCCCTTAGTTTTAACGGCGTTGTAGTCCACCAGACCCGTGTTGATAACCTCTTTACCCGCCATATTGAAGCCGGCCACGGCTCCCGCCTGCTGCGCTGGAGGGAAGAGAGCAATCCAGCGGTGGTTTCCCCAGGCGTCCACCCCGGAGGCTATATCTCCCGCCGCGTACACATCGGGGTCTGAGGTCTGCTGGTGTCTATTGACAACCACGCCGCCTATGGGCTTGCCGAGTTTCTTGTCCACGTGCACGGCTATGTCAGTACCTTCCACCAGGTAAGTTCTGGGTCTAACTCCCGTTGAGATTATCACAAGGTCCGTTTTTATAAAGAAGCTCTTGTCCGAGCCACGGGGCTTTACCTCTACCACCTCAACCCACTCCTTGCCGTGGAAAGCTACAACTTGATGCTCCAAGTAAAACCTTATTCCTTCCTCTTCAAGGAAGCGGGCATACCTTATGCCCATCTCCCTGTCTAACATCCTCGGGAGAACCCTGTCAAATATCTCCACCACGGCCACATCAAGGCCCATGTGCTTGAGGGTTTGAGCGTCCTCTATCCCTATGGGACCCGCACCCACTATGGTAGCGCTTCTTATCCTGCCCGAAAGTATCCACTCCCGTATCTTCCTCGCATCGTCAAGGGTCTTGGCGGTGGTTATTCCTTTAAGCCTGACCCCATCTATGGGCGGAACGAAGGCGTAAGCTCCTGCCGCCAAAAGACACTTATCGTAGCTCTCCTCTTCTCCATCTTTGGTTATTACCACTTTCCTCACGTTATCTATCCTGACCACTTCCCTCTTTGGCTTGAAGTCCACCTTATACCTTTCGTAAAAGGCTTCCCCCCCCTTGTAAAAAAGGGCTTGGGAGGTTATATCGTTTCTTATCACGTTCTCCATACAGTTGGGCGCGTAAGTGGGGTGCTCTTCGTCGGAGAGGACCACTATCTGGCTGTCTTTATCTACCTGCCTGAAAGCCTCTATGGCACTGGCCGCCGCCGGCCCGTTGCCGACTATGAGAATTTTCACTTGTCTAACTCCATGACGTACTCAACGCAGGTTCTAACGCCAAAGCCGGTTCCACCCTTAGAGTAGTAAGCGTATTCCTCCTTAGACCATGCGGGACCCGCTATGTCCAAGTGTATCCACTTGATACCTTCGTCCACGAACTCCTGCAGGAACATGGCCGCAGTTATGGCACCCCCGTACCTTCCTCCCGTGTTCAGAACGTCGGCAAAGGTGTTCTTTATGTGCTTTCTAAGCCTCTCGTCGTCCATCGGAAGCTCCCAGACCCTCTCGCCAGTCCTCTTGGCCACATCTTTTAACTCCCGAGCGAACTCCTCGTCGTTGGTAAACAGGCCTGCCGTGTACTCTCCAAGGGCCACCATACAGGCACCCGTAAGGGTCGCCATGTCTATAATCTTGGAAGGCTTTAGCTCGGAGGCGTAAGAGAGTGCATCGGCGAGGGTTATTCTGCCCTCCGCATCGGTGTTGTCCACCTCTATGGTCTTGCCGTTCTTAGCCTTTATTATGTCGTCAGGTCTGTAGGCGCTGCCCGAGGGCATATTCTCCGCGGCACCTATAATCCCGTGAACTTCAACATCGGGCTTGAGTGCGGCTATCGCCTTCATTATGCCCAAGACGGCGCAGGCACCGGATTTATCCATCTTCATAGTTCTCATGAAGTTGCCCGTTTTTATGTTGAGTCCTCCGCTATCAAAGGTCAGCCCCTTACCCACAAACACGATTTTGTCCTTAGCCTTGCCCTCAGGCTTATAGGTAAGGTGTATGAATCTGGGAGGCGTGGCCGAACCTTTACCCACACTCCACAGAGCTTGCATTCCCATCTCTTGTATCTCCTTCTCGTCGTAAACCCTGCACTCTAAACCGAGCTCCTGCGCAAGCCTCTGCGCCTCCTGGGCTAAGGTTATGGGGTTGATAACGTTTCCGGGCTCGTTAACCAAGCTACGGGCGTAAATCTGAGAGTTGGCGAGAACTTCACCCTTTTCAAGGGCCTTTTGGGAACCTCCGACTACGTTCAGCCCCTTTATCCGGATTTTCTCCTCTTCTTCCTTTGAGGTCTTGTACTTATCAAAGCTGTAATCTCCCAGAATTAGGCCTTCGGTTATCGCTTGGGTAAGGCTCTCTTTGTCCCCCTCCGGCAGCAGGATATCGGCGGTCTGAACCTTGTCCTTCTTTAGCCTCTTGACCGCTACGGCCGCGGCTCTGCGGTAGGTATCCTCGGAGAGCTTATCCTCTTTACCCAATCCTACCAGGTAAACCAGGTCGGCACCGTCTTCAAGCACCTGAAGCTTGGCCACCTGTCCCTCTTTACCCTTGAACCCTTCCAGCTCTTTGAGCTTCTTTACCTTTTTAGTTAATCCTTCGGGAAAGCCGGCGGGCATGGAATCCTGACCTTCCGCCATGAACACCACCAGCGTCTTGGCCTTTATACCATCGGACACCTTCACTTTCATCGCCGAACCTCCTGAGTTTATTAAGTCTAATCTATTCTTATGTTCAGTTCCTTCCTAACTCCTCCTCTTAAAACCACCACCTTCAGGTTGGGCGAGTTTCTGAGGGTCTGGAGTATCCTGAAGGCGTCCTCCCCACTCTTTATATTCATGTTGTTTATGGAAACGAGAATGTCTCCTCTCTTCAACCCCACCTTGTCAAAGAGACTGCCACTCTTTATCCACTCAAAGATAAAGCCCTCGGTTCTGCCGTTTCTTACGTAAGGTACCAACCTGATTTCCCTGAACATTATTCCGGGGTCTTTGGTAACCCTTAGTATATCCTTCCTTGAGAGTCTGACATCGCCGGGAGGGAGCGGTGGCGGTGGGAGGTTAGGTTTGCCAGCAGAGGTCTTTGAGTCCCCGGAGCGAATGTAAACCACCCTCTCCTTGCCGTTTATGGAAAACTTTGCACCCCTTCTCCACAGCTTTACCAACTTAACTCCCTTAACTTCTTGTCCTTCCGATATAAGGGTTTCCTTTCCATCTATGACCACCAAGGCCCTGTTTATTGCCCCGATGACCACGCCTTTGAGCTGTATCCTAACCTCTTTTGTGTTTTTTGCCTTGCCCTTGGAAGCTACCACTTCCCCACTTTCCGAGGGGAATATACGGGAAAGTCCTTCCTTCAAGGCGGTTAAATCGGGTCTCTCTTGTCTCAGTTGCGGCACATTCGCTACATTCAGGTTCTCCTTAATCCAGTAAGTCCAGGCCATCAATCCCACCAAGAAGAGGAGGACTATGTAAACCGGGAGAGAGATAAGGAGTATGCTCATACCTTAAAATTTTACTTTATGGACATACTCAAAGAATACAGACTTATACCGCTCAGGGAAGACGAAAACACCTTAGAGCTGCTGGTTCCGGAGAACTTTCAACCGGAGAAGGTGGAGGAGATAAGGTTCATAAAGGGAAAAGACGTAAAGCTGTCCGTAATCTCCGAGGAGGAGTTTGCAAAGGCGCTTCAGGAGAAACTCTCAGAGGAATCCATAGACATAGAGAACCCGGAAGAGGTTTACGAAGATGTCAGCGAAGACCTGCTCCTGCGCTCTGACGACAGCCCGGTGGTTCAACTGGTAAACAGCCTGCTGATAAGGGCCTCAACGGTAGGAGCCTCCGACATTCACTTTGAGCCTTACGAGGAGGAGACGCTTGTCAGATTCAGACTTGACGGCATGCTCCACGAGGTAATGAAGATAAATCCCACCACCTACAGGTCGGTGGTGTCGCGCATCAAGGTAATATCCAACCTGAACGTTGCGGAAAAGAGGGTTCCCCAAGACGGAAGGATAAGGGTGAAGATAGGTAAGAAGGACCTGGACATCAGGGTTTCCGTAGTTCCGACGGTCTTCGGAGAGAGGGTGGTTATGAGGCTCTTGGACAAGAGCGGAGCACTCCTCTCTCTGGAGGAGCTGGGGCTGTCCCCGAGCAACGAGAGGAAGCTAAAGAGACTGGCGGAAAAACCCTACGGTATAGTTCTTATAACGGGACCCACCGGTGCAGGTAAGAGTACCACCCTCTACGCCATGCTGCTACACATAAAATCTCCCACCAAGAACATCATCACTATAGAAGACCCTGTGGAGTATCAGATTAAGGGCGTGAGCCAGATACAGGTAAACCCCAAAGTGGGTTTAACCTTTGCCGCGGGACTCAGGTCTATACTCAGACAGGACCCAGACGTGATAATGGTGGGAGAGATAAGGGATTCCGAAACCGCGGACATAGCGGTTCACGCTGCTTTGACGGGACACCTGCTCCTTTCTACTCTGCACACCAACGATGCCGTATCTGCCGTTCCACGGCTGCTGGACATGGGAGTGGAACCCTTTCTGGTAGCCTCCTCTATAGAGGGCGTGGTGGCTCAGAGGCTCGTCAGAAAGGTATGCCCCCACTGCAGGGAGGGATACGAGCCTTCCGAGGAAGAAATCAGGGAGCTGGGATTGGAGGAGGGCTTCACCTTCTACAGGGGCAGGGGTTGCGATATGTGCTTGGGAACGGGGTATAAGGGTAGGACGGCCATATTTGAGGTCTTGGAGTTTGACGACGAGCTTAAGCAGTTCATAACCCAGAACCAAGACGCCAACGGCATAAGAGAGCTGGCTATAAAGAAAGGATACGAGGACATGCTCAGGGACGGTATAAGGAAGATAAGGGAGGGAATCACCACATCGGAGGAGGTCTTGAGGGTGGTTAAACAGTGAAGTGAAAGGAGCTTTGAGTCTAAGTTCAATTGAAAACTATCACCCGGTCGTATTCCGATAGCATCTTGGAGAGGTTGTAAGTGGAGCTGCTGTTGGCCCAATCGGGAACGCTCTTTACACCCCTTTCGTGCGCCGAATGGGAGCAAAAAAAGAAGCTCGCCATTTCCGAAAGGGCTGCGGTCTCCGGACGCTGCAGGTAGTAAGCTCCGTTGCCAGCCAAGAACACGCTAACCTCGTCCCCGGCCTCTTTGAAGGCTTTTATCAGGTTGCTTACGGTGTTGAAGTCTTTGGCAAAGGGAACGGTGGTTATAACTATCAGAACCCTCATTTGGCCTTTCTGAGTATTATCTCCCAGGTGTTTTGTCCTATCTCGTTCACCGCTATAACTTCCTGACCCTCTTCCCTCATGCTTTTGGGAACGCTCTCGGCCGAAGGCTGGTAATCCACTATAACCCTGAGGACTTCCCCCTTCTCCATCTGCTCAAGCACCAGCTTGCTCTTGACGAAGGTGAAGGGGCAAACCTCACCTCTTATATCAAGCTCCCTGTCTATATTAACCTTCTCCTCTTGCATAACTCATAAATATATTCCAAAAGCTCTCAGGTGTATAGGTACATAATCTCACCGTTTCTCAACAGGACGTAGGACTTCTCCGTCTTTTCCTTTATACCCTTCTTGTTGTTTATGAAGTTCTCTAAGCTCTTGGGACTTTCGTGGGAACGCATCAGGAACTCCCTCTCTTCTCCGTTATCAAACTTTATTTTCACCTTCAGACAGTAAAACTTGGCATACTCACCCTCGTGGCATCTGTGTATGTCGCCCAAAATCTCTATCTCGGTGCTTCTGGCCACTATGTCTTCCTGCTTAACCATAGGAAATAAATATAACATTGGTGCGTGAGAACATGGGTTAAAATTATCTGCATGTTTGAAGGCTCCATAGTAGCTCTAATCACGCCTTTCAGAGAGGGTGAGGTTGATTACGAAGCTCTGGGCAAGCTTATAGATTTCCACGTGGACAACGGAACGGACGCCATCTTGGTGTGCGGCACTACGGGCGAGTCCCCCACCCTCACCTTTGAGGAACACGATAAGGTAGTTGAGTTCGCGGTAAAGCACGCCGCGGGCAGGATAAAGGTAATCGCCGGCACGGGAGCCAACGCCACCCACGAGGCGGTTCACCTTACCGCTCACGCCAAAGAGGTGGGAGCGGATGCCGCACTACTGGTGGTTCCCTACTACAACAAGCCGACCCAGGAGGGCCTTTACAGACACTTCAGCGCGGTGGCGGAAGAGGTAGATATTCCCATAATCCTATACAACATACCGTCAAGAACCGGAGTTGAGATAGGGGTAGATACCGTTTATCGGTTGGTATCCAGGTATCCCAACGTGGTCGGCTCTAAAGAGTCGGTCTCTAACATGGACAGAATCTCCGAGCTGGTCAGCAGGTTGGGGGACAACTTCTGCGTCCTATCGGGAGACGATAGCCTGACCCTCCCCATGATGGCCTTAGGAGCCAAGGGCGTGATTTCGGTAGCCAACAACATAATGCCCAAAGAGATAAAGGAGCTTACGAGCCTGGCACTTAAGGGTGATTTCAAGAAAGCGAGGCGCCTGCACCTTGGTCTGCTGAAGCTCTTTAAAGCTCTCTTTATAGAGACAAACCCCATACCCGTGAAGACAGCCTGCTGGATGATGGGAATGTGCGAAAAGGAGTTCAGGCTCCCCATGACGGGTATGAAAAAAGAGAACGAGGATAAGTTGAGGGAGGTTTTGAGGGGATACGGCCTTCCCCTCGTGAACTGAAAAGCGCTAATGAAGAGGGGGCTGTCCTTCGCCCTGTTTGACGTGGGCGAAACCGTGCTCGGAGCTTTGGTGTTCTCTACCTTCTTTCCCCTATACATAACCCGCTTTATAGACACGAAGGTTTACTCCCTGCTCTACGGACTATCCTTCCTCTTTTCCTTCCTTGTGGCACTGAACCTGGGCAAGCTGGCGGACAGGAGAGCGCTTCGCAAGCACCTCTTCGTAGCCTCTGCCTTAGGCGCAGCTCTGCTCTGCGGAGCTATAGCGGTGGCTTACGAAAAGCCCATGTTGGCACTCCTTTTATTTCTGAGTATGGCGGTATTTCATCAGCAGGCACTGGTGTTTTACAACTCCCTTCTCCTCAGCTTTGAAAGCCGCGGCGGTGTCTCGGGGCTGGGGGTTTCCTTCGGTTATATAGGTTCCGCCTTAGCTCTCCTGTTTCTGGCACAAAGCTTAAAAGAACCCGGCCTTTACCTGGTGGTTGCCCTGATTTATCTGCTCTTCTTCATTCCTTCGGCTGTTGCGATTCCCAACCCCTCTCAGTCCTCAAGGGAGGTGAGCGTGAAGGCGGTTCTGAAAGACAGGCGGTTCTTGCTTCTAATACTTGCCGTCCTTTCCATAACGGAGGTTGCCAACACACTGATTGCCATGATGGGAATATACCTGCGTGAGGTCTATTCCCTTGAGAAGGTAGAGATTTACAGGGTCATAGGGACTTCCGCTCTGGGGGGAGTCATAGGGGGCGTTTTCTGGGGTCTCATAACCGACAGCTTGGGAGTCAGGAGGGTGTTCCCGGCAGGGTTCCTGTTTTGGATAGTCTTCTTGCTTCTGCTGTCCTTAACCCCCAAGTCCCTGATAGTGCCGGCAGGATTCTTGGCGGGATTTTCCTTAGCTCACATCTGGACTACCTCACGCCTTTATATACTTGAGGAGTTTCCCCAGCAGGAAGCTTCCCTCCGCCTATCATTTCTATCTCTGACCGAGCGTGTAGCTTCCATGAGCGGTCTGCTGATTTGGAGCTTCTTCCTGTTTATGACCCAGGACAATTACAGGCTTTCGGCTCTGCTGATGGTGTGCTTTCCCTTAGCAGGTTTTGTCCTTTACAGAAAATTCGTATATCCTGAAGGTTCACATGGAGGAGATTAAGGTAGTAAAGTTCTACCCCTTTGAGGTGCCTTACAGAAATTACAAGCTGGTAGGGTATGCAGACGTTCAGATAGGCGACTTGCTAATTATAAAGTCCGTCAAGCTCATGAGAAACAGGTACGGAGGGCTTTACGTGCAGATGCCCGACATATACAAGGACAACCGGAGCTACCCCATCGTAGAGGTGCTCTCCAAGGAGCTTCTGGAGGGCATAAGAAGAAAGGTGGTGGACCACTACAACTCTCTGTTTTAATTATTTCTATGAACACGATTGCGGAGCTTATAGCTACGGGTTTTTATGCGGGCAAGTCCAAGTTTGCACCCGGAACGGTGGGCACCTTGGTAGGGGTACCTTTCCTTCTGCTTACCTCGGCTCAGGGAGCGGGCTACATACTGCTCTTGCTGATTCTCTCGGTCGCGGGAACCTTGGCCTCTCAGGTCGTTATAGAGGCAACGGGGGTCAAAGACCCCGAAGAGGTGGTGGTTGACGAGGTGGTGGGCTATATGCTTACCTTCCTCTTTGTGCCTTTGAGCTTCAAGAGCCTCTTACTGGGCTTTCTGATTTTCAGGCTGCTTGACATCTTAAAACCCCCCCCAGTAAACCTCTTTGAGAAGCTCCCCGGTGCGTATGGAGTCATGGCGGACGACATAGCGGCAGGATTGATGAGCGCAGTGGTTCTGGCCGTGCTCCTCTGATTTTGTGCGATAATAGATAGGTTATGGGCTTCAACCTGGGAATAGTGGGACTGCCCAACGTGGGCAAGTCAACCCTATTTAACGCTCTAACGGAATCCGCCAAGGCACAGGCGGCCAATTATCCCTTCTGCACCATAGAGCCGAATGTGGGAGTGGTGGAGGTTCCAGACCACAGGCTATACGAGATAGCCCGCTTAGAAAACTCAAGGAAGATAACTCCCACCTTCATTGAGTTCGTTGATATCGCCGGTCTCGTAAGGGACGCGAGCAAAGGAGAGGGTTTGGGGAACCAATTCCTTTCCCACATAAGGGAGGTGGACGCCATAGCTCAGGTGCTCAGATGCTTTGAGAAGGAGGACGTAGTTCACGTTGAAGGGAGCGTAAACCCCGTAAGAGACAAGGAGATAATAGACTTAGAGCTTATCGCCAAAGACTTAGAGAGTGTGAATAAGAGACTGGAAAAGGTGGAGAAGACCGCCAAAGGCGGTGATAAAAGAGCGAAGCAGGAGCTTGAACACCTTTTGCGGATAAAGGAGATACTGGAAGCCCTTGAGCCTCTGAGGAAGCACAGGGACTCTTTGCCCGAAGACACCTACCGGTACGCTAAGAGGGAGCTTTTCCTGCTGACCACCAAGCCGGTGATGTACATAGCCAACGTGGGCGAAGAAGACCTCCCTTCTGGCGAGAGCAACCCCCACGTGAAAGAGGTGCTCAAGATGGCTCAAGAGGAAGGCTCACCGGTGGTAGTGGTGTGCGCAGACTTAGAAGCTCAGCTCTCCGAGGTGTCTAAGGAAGAGAAGAGAGAGCTGCTTGAGGCTTACGGACTCAGCGAACCCGGTCTGAATAAGGTTATAAGGGAAGGCTACAGGCTTTTGGACCTGATAACCTTCTTCACCGCCGGAGAGAAGGAAACCCGCGCGTGGACTATAAAAAGGGGAACCAAAGCTCCGCAGGCTGCCGGCAAGATACACTCGGACTTTGAGAGAGGCTTCATAGCAGCCGAGGTTATAAGCTACGAGGACTACGTAAAGGTAGGCTCCATGGTGAAGGCGAAGGAGAAGGGACTCGTTAGATTGGAGGGTAAGGATTACGTTGTGCAGGACGGGGATATAATCCTCTTTAGATTCAACGTGTAGAACCCTCTTCTTGCATACCTGTCCCTCTGGAGCTAAGATTAATAGGACTGCTATGAAGATAAGGGAGCTATCCGAAAAACAGGTAGAGTTCCTTAAAACCGTCTTTGAGGCGGAATCCCTGCCCCAAGATGTGGAGCTTGAGGAGTTCTTGAGGTCCAAGGATTGTGTTTTATATAAATGCGAGGGTTGTGGAAAACTTATATTCCACGATAACTACGAGTTCTGGAATCTGAGCGAATGCTGTGATGATAACTCCAAGCTGACGGAGACGGGACTTCTGTGCGAGGTTTGCTACTCAAAGTCTCCTGAAAATATGAAGGATTGGCTCTTCTTCCGACCTTCGTGGTATCAAGGTGTGGACTTTGAGAGGTAGAAATATGGGGATAAGGGGAGATGGTGGAGAGGCTCTTCCCCTTCCTTAAGTGGTTCAGGGGCTACAATAGGGAGTTCTTAACCAGCGACTTCCTCGCCGGTCTGACTGTCGCGGTGGTCTTAGTTCCCCAATCTATGGCTTACGCCATGCTGGCGGGCCTTCCCCCCGTTCATGGACTTTATGCGGGAGCCATAGCCTCTGCGGTAGCCGCCCTGTGGGGTAGCTCTCCCCAGTTGCAGACGGGTCCCGTGGCTATAGTCAGCTTCTTGGTATTTACCTCTCTGATGACCTTCGCCCAGCCGGAGAGTCCCCAGTTTTTGCTTCTGGCCTCGGCTCTTGCTCTAATGGCGGGAATATTTCAGCTATTTCTGGGAGCCTTTAAGCTGGGCTTCATAATGAACTTCGTATCCCACGCCGTAGTTTCCGGATTCTCCAATGCCGCAGCCATAATAATAGCTTCCACACAGGTGCCCCACCTTTTGGGCATAGAGATAGAGAAGCACGAGTTTGTCTTTAAAAACTTCGCGGAGATTGCTAAAAATGCCGTATATACCAACCCTTACACGGCCGCCATAGGCTTTGCCTCTTTAGTTCTAATAATTCTTCTGAAGAGGATACACAACGCCTTCCCTTCCGCCCTGGCTGTAGTGGTTCTTTCCACCTTGGCCACCTACTACCTTAACCTGGAAGAGAAAGGAGTGAAGGTGGTCGGCGACATACCCGCGGGTTTGCCCACGCCCACGCTCCCGTTGATAGATATGGACATGGTGGACGAGCTTCTGGGTAAGGCCATAGTGATAGCCATAATAGGCTTTATGGAAGCCTACGCCATCGCTAAGACCATATCAGTTCAGACCAAGCAGAAGTTGGACGTTGACCAAGAGCTTATAGGCCAAGGTTTGGCGAACATAGTGGTCTCATTTTTCAAAGGCTACCCGGTCAGCGGCTCCTTTTCCAGAAGCGCGGTCAACTTCATAGCCGGTGCCAAAACGGGCATGTCCAGCGTATTTACCACCCTTTTCGTTCTCATAACCCTCTTCTTCTTCGCTCCCCTGCTGTATTACCTGCCCAGAGCCACTCTGGCCGCCATAGTGATTCTTGCGGTGATAGGGATAGTTAAGCCTGCAAGGTTTCTCAGCCTTTACAAAACCAACAGGCAGGACGGAATTATAGCCCTTATAACCTTCTTCTCTTCCTTCATCATGAAGCCAGATTACGCCATCTTCATCGGCGTAGTTCTCTCCCTGATACTCTTTCTCTGGAGGAGCATGTATCCGAGGATAGTTCACCTATCCAGAGACCCCGAAACGAGAACCTTCGTTAACGCTCAGACCTTCGGTATCCCCGAATGTCCCCAGATACTTTTCATAAGACCGGACGCCTCCCTTTACTTCGCAAACGCCGAGCACATATTTGAGGAGATAGACAGGCTCGTAAAGAGCAAAGGCAAGGAGTTAAAATACCTGGTTATAGACGGAGAGTCCATAAACTACATAGATGCGACGGCCGTGGAGGTATTTAAAGATTTCTTGGAAGAGCTGGAGAGGAGAAACGTAGAGCTTTACATGGTCAACGTAAAGCTCCCGGTTAAGGAAGTTCTCTACAGAGCCGGGATAATAAACGTGATAGGCGAGGACAGATTGATAGCCTCCAAGGGACAGACGATAAGCTTGCTGTTCAAAAAGTTGGACCACGATTACTGCAAGAGGGATTGCCCCTACGCCGTCTTTGACGAGTGTGCGAGCGTCAAGGAGATACTCAAGTTAGAGGCGGTGGACAAGGGATTTTTGAGGAAGCTCTATCAACACCTGAGTGCTCTTCCCGGTGTAGAGGTCTTTATAGGCCACAGGGACGAGAGGATACTCATTATGGTCGGAGGCACCGCCTTCAGGTTTGATATAAAGGACTTTTCCAAGGACGGCGAAGGTAGATTTTACGTATCTCCCACCAAAGTTTTAGAGATAAACGGCCATATAATATCTGTGGGCAGGGTTGCCAAGGAACTGGGCATACCTTCGGTCAACGGCCACCCGGTTCTGGGCAGCTCTCTCAAGGAGGTAGCGGACAGGTTGAGAGCCATAGTAGAGCACTCCCTATCGGAAAGCCTCAAAGAAGGATAAAGGAATGGAAGAGAGCGCGATTCTATTGATAGCGTGTCCCGACAGGGTGGGAATAATAAAGGAGATAGCGGGTTTTATAGCGGACAACGATGGGAACATCATGCACCTTGACCAGCACATAGACAGACAGGCCAACACCTTTTTGGCGCGCGTGGAGTGGGATATAAGCGGTTTCCGCATACCCAAGGAAAGGATAAAAGAGGAATTCTCCCGGATAGCCGAAAGGTTTAGCATGAACTTCTCCCTGAGATTCTCCAATTGCACTCCCAAGGTGGCCCTCTTCGTATCCAAGCAGGACCACTGCTTTTACGACATCATGCACCGTTTCAAGAGCGGGGAGCTAAAGGGAAAGGTCAAGCTCGTAATCAGCAACCATGAGGATTTAAAACCCATATCCGATTTCTTCGGCGTTCCCTTCTTTCACATTCCGAAGACAAAGGAGAACAAAGAGTCCGCCGAGGAGAGGGAGCTGAAGCTTCTGAGAGAGCATGACATAGACCTGATAATACTGGCCAGATACATGCAGATTTTAAGTCCCAGGTTCGTCCACGAGTATCCCAACAGAATCATAAACATACACCACTCCTTTCTGCCCGCCTTTCCGGGCGCAAAGCCCTACCACAGAGCCTACAAAAAGGGGGTTAAGATAATCGGTGCCACCAGCCACTACGTAACCGAAGAGCTTGACCAGGGACCTATAATAGAACAGGACATAATAAGGGTCAGCCACAGGGATACCCTTGAGGACTTTATCAGGAAGGGTAAAGACATAGAGAAGATTGTCCTCGCGAGGGCCGTCAGATGGCACCTTGAGAATAAGATTCTCGTTTACGACAACAAAACGGTGGTCTTCACCTAAGGGGTTATATTATTAAGCTGGTGATGAGTATAAAGAAAAAGATAACGTTGGCGGTAGGGGCACCCTTGTTCTTCATGTTCCTGTTCTCGGCCACCCTCTCGTGGAAGTTCTGGCAGAGCTACAGAGCCGATAAGAGTGTGGAAAGCATAGCGGAGCTTGCTGAACTTTCCTCTAATCTGGTTCACGAGCTTCAGAAGGAGAGGGGTATGAGTGCCGGCTTCATAGGAAGCTCCGGAACCAAGTTCGTAGAAGCTTTGCCCAAGCAGAGGAAGCTATCAGATGAAAGGATTAAAAGATTTCTGGATTTCATCAAAGGCAAGAAGTTCTCAAGGGACGTGGAGTTAAAGCTCAAGCTAATCCTAAAGGATATAGAACGGTTAAAAGATATCAGAAAGAAGGTGGACAACCTATCAATAGACAAGATAGAGGCGGTTAGGTTCTACACAGGCATAAACAAGGCCCTTATAGCTTTGCTGGGCAGAGCGGTTCACGACGCGGAAAATGTTCATGTAGCCTCAAGGATAATAGCGTTGAAGAACTTCTCCTCTGCAAAGGACCTGGAAGGCATAAAGAGGGCACTCCTCAGCGTGGTATTTGCCCAGGATAGCTTAGATAAAGACCTGCTCATGAGGTATGTAGATGTAAAGGCCAAAGGGGAAGCCTACATAAATTCCTTTAAGGGGATAGCTCCGAGGGAGTACCTGAAGAGGTACGGAGCCTTGACGGGAAGCGACGAGTTTAAGGAAGCGAGCAGGTTTGAAGAGATGGTTCTATCTCAGGACGGATTTTACGGTGTGAACCCGGAGCGTTGGTTTGAAGTGCAGACGAAAAAGATAAACCTCCTCAAAGAAATGGAAGACTTCATGCTCAAAGACATAAAGCTCATGGTGGGTAAACTTTCACGGAATGAGCTGATGAAGTTTACCGCCGCTTCCCTCATATCCCTGCTGGTTCTGGGCTTTGCCGGCACTCTGGCTTACAGAGCTATAAGCTCAGTAAACAGAAGAATTGAAGAGGTAGTAGAGGAAATCTCCCAGGTCTCCGAAAGCATGAGCTTCAAAGTGAACTCTCTGACCTCGGAAATCAAGGACGAGCTGGCTGTGATAGAAAAGGCTCTAACGGATATGCTCAGAAGTGTTGGAAGCGCCATAAACAGCGTAATAGAGGTTATGAGAGATGTAGCTCAGGGTGAGTTCAGCAAAAGAGCACCCGTAAGCTACAAGGGGGACTTGGGCGTTCTCGTGGGTGAGATAAACCTATCCCTTGAGAACCTACAAAAAACCATAGTTGCCGTAAAGGAGTTTATGAAAGAAGTCTCTCAGGGCAACCTGAGCGAAAGAATCCGTATAGACCAGAAGGGAGACCTAAAAGAGCTGGTGGACTACATAAACTCTTCCATAGGTGAGCTTCAGAAGCTCCTTGTAAAGGTCAGAGACGACATAAAGAACGTGAGTTCAAGCATATCGGGCATAAACGTCTCAATAGATGAGACAGCGGAGGCCATAAGGCAGATTTCTAAGGAAACGGTCAGGGCACGGGATATATCAAGGGAGGTAGAAAAGGCCATAGATTATGGCAAAGCGCGGGTCGGAGACATGCATGAGACGATGAGTAAGATAGTGCAGGTGAGCAAGAGCATATCCTCAATAACCAGCAAGATAATAACCATAGCGGAGCAAACCAATCTGCTTGCTCTGAACGCCGCCATAGAGGCCGCGAGGGCGGGTGAATTGGGTAAAGGCTTTGCCGTGGTAGCGGACGAGGTGAGGAGACTCGCGGAAATCTCCGGAAACGCCGCAAAGGAAATAGCGGAACTCGTGGACAACGCCGTGAAGGCGGTAGAGGAGGGCAAAGGCGCCTCGGACAGGGTGGTGGACAGCTACAAGAGGATAGAGGAGATAACCTCTCAGATGGCTACCGTGATAAGCAATATAGCCACCGCCATGGAAGAACAAAGCCGTGCCATAGACCTGATGAAGGAGAACATATCCCAGATAACGGAGAATGCCCAAAATATAGAAGAGAGAGTCGGTAGATTCAAGCTTTGATTGCGTAAAGGTTCACGTTAAAATATACTTTTCCATGTAGGAGGGTGTAGCTCAGCTGGTAGAGCGGGGGACTGTGGATCCCCGTGTCGCGGGTTCAAGTCCCGTCACCCTCCCCAACCCGATTAAATGCTAAAAAAGGATAGCCTTACAAAGCAGAAAAGCTTTAAGCTCAAAACCTCCCTAAAGCCTGCAGGAGACCAACCCAAGGCGATTAGGGAGCTTCTGGATAACCTCAGGAGCGGTGTAAAGGAGCAGGTTCTTCTGGGCGCTACCGGAACGGGAAAGACCTTCACCATAGCCAACGTTATAGCCCAGTACGGCAAGCCTACCCTCGTGGTGGTCCACAACAAGATACTCGCCGCACAGCTCTACAGGGAGTTTAAAGAGCTGTTTCCCGACAACGCCGTTGAGTACTTCATCTCTTATTACGATTACTACCAGCCCGAAGCCTACATTCCCGAAAAGGACCTTTACATAGAGAAGGACTCTTCAATCAACGAGGTGTTAGAGAAGTACAGGCATTCTGCCACCGTGTCCCTGCTCAGCAGGAGGGACGTTATAGTGGTGGCTTCCGTTTCCTGCATATACGGCCTTGGAAGTCCGGAGCACTACGAAAGTATGGTAGCGAGGCTCGCCGTAGGGGAATTTCTGAACCCTACCAACTTCGTGAGGAAGCTGGTGGAGATGGGCTACGAGAGGAACGATTACGCCTTCAAGAGGGCAAGCTTCTCCGTCAAGGGGGACGCCATAGAGATAATACCCTCCAACGCCGAAGATTACACCTTGAGAATAGAGCTGTGGGACGACGAGATAGAGAGGCTGGTTCTAATAGATACCCTAAACAGACACACCGTCGGCGAGGTGGACTCCTACGTTATCTTTCCAGCCTCCCACTACCTTGCTCCCAAGCCCACCGTAGATAGAGCCATAGCTCAGATAGAGAAGGATTTGGAGGAAAGGGTCAGATGGTTCAAAGAACAGGGCAGGGAGGTGGAAGCTCAAAGGCTCAAGCAGAGGACGAGCTACGACATAGAGATGATAAGGGAGCTGGGACACTGCAAAGGGATAGAGAACTACTCAAGATACTTTGATGGAAGGGCACCGGGAGAGCCACCTTACACCCTGCTTGATTACTTTCCTGAAGACTTTCTGCTTATTGTTGACGAATCCCACATAACCGTGCCCCAGATAAGGGCCATGTATAACGGAGACAGGAGTAGAAAAGAGAAGCTGGTGGAATACGGCTGGAGACTGCCCTCGGCCCTTGATAATAGACCTTTGAAGTTTGAGGAATTTTTGGAAAAGCTGAACAAGGTTATATACGTATCCGCCACCCCCGGAGAGTGGGAGATAAACAGGAGCGAGGGGGTGGTGGTGGAGCAGATAATAAGACCTACCGGTCTGGTTGACCCCCAGGTGGAAGTAAAACCCAGAAACAACCAGCTGGAGGAACTGGTAAAGGAGATAAAGGAGAGAAAAAAAAGGAAAGAGAGAGCCATAGTCCTCACCACCACCAAGAGGCTCGCCGAAGAGGTGGCGGATTACCTTACCGATAGAAGGATAAAGGCCAAGTATCTACACTCGGAGCTTGATGCCATTGAGAGGGCAAAGGTGGTAAAGGAGCTCAGGGAGGGCACCATAGACGTGATAGTAGGGGTGAACCTGCTCAGAGAAGGGTTGGACATGCCCGAGGTCTCCCTCGTAGCGATACTGGAGGCCGACAAGGAGGGTTTCCTCAGAAGCTACACCTCTCTCATACAGACCATAGGTAGAGCGGCGAGGAACGTAAACGGCAAGGCCATTCTCTTTGCCGATAGGATAACCAACTCAATGCGGAGGGCCATAGAGGAGACCAACAGGAGGAGGAAGAAACAGCTGGAATACAACGAGAAGATGGGTATAACGCCCAAGAGCGTAGTCAAACCCGTGAAAGAGCTCTTAGCCCTTGAGGAGCTTGATTACGTTAAGCTGCCCACCAAGTTGCCCAAAGGTATAAAACGGGAGGAAGACATAATCAAGGAGATAGACAGGCTTGAGAAGGAGATGTGGAAGGCGGCAAAGAACTGGGAATTTGAGAAGGCGGCAAAGCTCAGAGACGAGATAAAGAGGCTCAGAGACCTGATAAATCTGAACTGATATGTTTGAGTTTAAGGTAATAGCGAGCGACGAAAGAGCGCGGGCAGGTCTGCTCAAAACTCCCCACGGGAGCGTGGAAACTCCCGTATTTATGCCCGTAGGAACCCAGGGCACGGTAAAGGCTATGACACCCAAACTCTTAGAGGAGGTGGGTGCTCAGATTATCCTCGGGAACACGTATCACCTATACCTGCGTCCCGGAACGGAGGTAATTGAGGAGGCCGGGGGACTTCACCCATTTATAAGCTGGAACAGACCGATACTTACGGACAGCGGGGGGTATCAGGTATTCTCCCTCGCTCAAGGCAGATACGGAGATAGGAAAGCAAAGGTCAAGGTAAGAGAGGACGGGGTGGAGTTTAGAGACCACCTTGCCGGAGACCTACACCTTTTCACACCCGAGAGGGTAGTTAAGATTCAGGAAAGCTTGGGTTCGGACATAATTATGCCCCTTGACGAGTGCGTTGAGTATCCCATAGACAGAGAATACGCCAAAGTAGCTCTGGACAGAACTATCAGGTGGCTCGGCAGGAGTCTCAGAGCAAAGAGCAGGGAAGACCAGGTTCTATTTCCCATAGTGCAGGGAGCCTTTTTCAAGGAGCTTAGGTTGGAGTCCGCTTTAAGAACTTTAGAGTTTGAGGCCTTCGGGTACGCCATAGGCGGCCTGTCCGTAGGAGAGCCAAAGGACATAATGTACGACATGACGGAGGTGGTAAGCGAAGTTCTGCCTTGGGACAGGCCAAGATATCTGATGGGCGTAGGCAAACCCGAAGATATAATTGAGGCGGTTCAAAGGGGCATTGATATGTTTGATTGCGTTATACCCACAAGAACCGCCAGAACCGGCACCCTTTATACTTGGCAAGGTGAGATAAACATAAGAAAAGAGAGGTTCAAGAAAGACTTCTCTCCCTTAGATGAGAGTTGCAGCTGCTACACTTGCAAAAACTTTTCTCGAGCTTATCTAAGGCATCTCTTCGTTGCGGAAGAGATAACCTCCTACATACTCAACACCATACACAACCTCAGCTTTTACCTACAACTCATGAGAAAGATAAGGGAGAGCATAAGGACGGGCAGGTTTAAGGAGTTCAAGAAGGAGAGCCTTGAAAGGATAAAAAGAAAACTCTAAAGCTCTTTGGCTAAGAAGTAAAAATACACCGAATCTGCTCCTACTTCCAACAGGGTTCTGGCCACACTTTGAGCCGTAGAACCCGTGGTCATCAGGTCGTCAAGCACCAAAATCCTTTTGCCCTCAACCAAATCCAAGAAGTGCTCCTTGACTCTAAAGGCGTCCTCCACAACCTTCTGCCTTTCGGACTTGCCGTATCTCGCCAAGGGTCTGGCATACTTGCGCCTTTCTAACACTCTCAAAAAGGGAATCTTCAAGCTCTTAAGAAGCTCCTCGTTCTGGTCAAAACCCCTTCCCCACCTTCTCCAAAAGTGAACGGGAACGAAGGTTATAATCTGAGGCTCTATCTCTTGCAGATACTCGTTTATGTGGCCTCTTATCCTGCCGGCAAGAACTTCCACCAGCGGTAGTGCCCGCCTGAACTTTATGGCCTTTATAACTTCCTTCATGACTCCTTCGTAAAGAGAGAAGATTCTGTAGCCCGCTATGAAGGGTTTCTCTTCATACTCAAGGGGGTGATAAGGTTTTATTTCACCTATACACTCGTCGCATACGAACCCCTGCCCGCTTGGTTCAAAGGTTTTACCGCAATTTGTGCACGTGTCCTCGGTGATATACAGGGAATCCAGCAGCCTGCCTAATATCCCCATTTTCCCCTTTGGCACTTTCCCCAAGACAGGTTAAGATAATATTATCTCAAGCTCCTGAGGGCGGTTAGCTCAGTTGGGAGAGCGCCATCCTCACACGATGGAGGTCGGCGGTTCAAGTCCGCCACCGCCCACCATAAATCCTTGAAAATCAACCACTTCCAAAACCTTCTCTCTCAAGGCTTTGATAATCAAGCTCTTTAGAAATGTGGCCTCTGTAGTCCTTATCCCCCAATACTTAGAAGTGGCTGGAATATTACAGGACGCTACAGGAAAACACAAAAAATCAGTACCATTTTTTAACCTATCTTTAACCTAAATCTTTCCCTGCGGAATGGCTCTAATCTTTGGTACTTAAGGCTTTCCTTGTATAGGCGGTTTCCTTGAAAAGGGGTGGATTTTTAACCTTAAGAAGGTTGGCGGTTCTGGTAATCTTTTAACCTATCTTTAACCACTCCGAGCTTACAACCTCAATAGGTAGATAAGGTTTTCAATCCCCTTTATAATACTCCTCCCTGTATATCTCCCTCAAATGCTCAGGCAGTTTGTCTATGGGATACTCACCTTTGGCAATTTTGTTCAAGTGCCACCACCACTTCTCAAGAGGTTGGCTCTCGTCGTCCTGTATCTTAAAGCCGTGCCACTCGGGGGAGTTTTCTATGAAGTAGCCGAGGTTTAGTAATAAAATTCTATCCCCGACTATTACATTTCTTTCACCTTCCACCCCATACTCATATATAAGCTCCCTCTGTTTTTGTAGGTCAAAGGGGACGTTTTCAAATTCCAGTACCATGGTTTTGTAATTCTTTACAAGAGCCTTCTTAGAATATGTTTTAACTGCCATAGTTTAATTATGTGTCAATTCTTCACAACCGGATAAAAGAACTCTGCCTTAGCGTAGGCGTAAAGCCTGTCTATTTCCTCTTGCGTCTTAGGTCTGCCTTTCTTCAGAACCCTACGAGCTAACCTGTCCACCACCTTCTTTATACCTCTAAACTGAGGCTTTCTCAGGTCTATTACCATAAACTAAACTTTTGCACGATATGAGTCACCTCCTATCAAATCTTGGAACATAAGCTCAAAAAGCCTATCATCAGGAAAAGGAGAAAACCTCAAACATCGCCCTGCTACTCCTTTGGCGAACTCAAGTAGCCGTGCAATAGCAACCACAGAAGGCGGATACACGAGAGAAAGCAGACACTCCTTAAAGTCAAATCCCCCAAGCTTTGAAACAAGCCTCATCAGGAAGTTAAGCAATCTGTCGCAGGTAAGGCCTGCATCGCATAGGAACACGAGTTTGGGAAAAAGAGTCTTGAGCTCTGGAAGTAGCTTTCCGAGGACGTTTATGAGAGCATCTGCCGGCTTTAAGCTCTGGAGCAGTTGAACGTGGATAGGGATTCTTAGGTTGTTTGCAGAGAGCATGATAACCAATGCTCTGTGAGCAAGAACTACTCTCTTGGAGGAGGGGTCCCAAAGTCTCTTCACACCTTCAATCTTGGAACCTGTTTTTCTGAGGAGCGTGGTATCTGCGATGAGGAAGACGGGAGTATTATGAGAGAGGCTTGAGGCGAGCTTGCCTATGAGTCCTTCTGTAAGGTTTTGGATTAGAGGTAGGGGGTCAAAGTTTGAGGAGCTGAGGAATCTGGAAAATGTAGAGGCTGAATAGGTAGGAGAGGTTGACAGAGTGGGGGAGGAATGTGAAAAATGTTAAGTAGTGATAAGTATTTAGCTTCATTCGTCATTGGACTCGCCTCCTTGAGGGAATTCCTCGGGGAGGTTCTTTTTTACATCTTGAGTCCTCTTTTGTCAAGTCGTGCAAAACTTTAGGTTTTAAGCTCTTTGGGAGTAAGCCCTGCCTTCTTTGACAGAGCCTTTATTAGGCTCATAAACACCTCCGGGGAGGTATCAAACTCCGTAGAAGCCAGCCCCTTAACGATGAGCCTTAAATCTTCCCGTTCCGCAAACGCCTCTATAGGCTTAGCCTTTGCTATAAGCTCCTCAAGGGCTTCTTTAGGGTTTTCCTTCCTTGCTAAGTAGTCGTCAATCCCTTTACCCTCTGAGGCTTTCCACGTGGCAACTCTTATGACCGCTCCCAGAGCGGTAAGCTTAAAGACAAGTTCGTAGAGGGCCTGCCTAACCTTGGGATTGGTGAAAGTGTCAGCGTCGTAAAAGATAAAAACTTTACGCCCTTCCCATTCAAAGCTCCTGAGTTCCCGTAGAAGGTACTTATCCTCTTCCTCCCGTGCGGTTTTATCAGCCTTAAAATTCCATACTCCGCTAAAGGCTATGGTAGGTAAACCTTCTTGGGTGAGCTTGAGAGCCTTCTTTTCTCCCTCCGTGATAGCCACAGGCTTATGAGGCTTGTTTGCTATCTCCCACACTTCGGGGAGGATGTAGGGGGTAGGAGGCTTACCGGAAGGGTGCAAGTACTTAACGTCTCCTATTTGCGGATAGACCTTAAACCTCGTTAGTTCTACCTCTCCCTCGGGGTTGAAATACGGGAAGCCCAGCAAGGTAAAGCCTCTGGTTAATTCGTGTCCTTGGTAGGAGCTATAGCCGAGAACTTTCTTAAGGTCTTCCCTTTTCCCGGAGAAGATATAAACTCCCGCCTCTTTTAAGGTTTCCGCCTTCAGTCCTGAAGCTTTGAGGTCTTGAATAATGAACCTCTCTAAGCCTTCTGTGGGTGGGTTGGTAAAAAGCTCTTCCCAAGGTGTAGGTGTTGGGATAAAATTATTTTCCATCGGCACTGCCTCCTTTTAATCCTTTCCATAGAAGCCCCCCTTAGGGCTTCCGTTGCCACTTTTGGGGAACAACCGTAGGCAAATCCTCTAAGAACTTTTCCAGCTCGTCGGACAGAAAGACTATCCGCTCCCCGAGCTTCCTTGCCGGGAGCTGTCCCCGATATACCTTCTGCCTTACCGCTCCCGGGGATATTCCGAGCATCTCGGCAACTTGTTGCGTTGTTAGAATTTTCTTACTCATGATGTTTGCCTCCTGTAGTGTCCATATTCAGAGAATACCGCGCTGTATCAATGACTTCTGCACAAAATTTCCGGTTTTTTCCGCTTTTTTCCGCCTGAACCCCACCCCCTTCTAATGGGCTCTGGCGAAACCGTAGGAGCGGAAGAGAGGGCGGAAGCCCCGGAGAAAGTGAGCCTCTCTTCTTCGTTGGTAAAATGAAGGCCATGAGGCGGAAGTTCTTAGCGGATACGATTAGGAACTTCGGGGTAGGGCTTATGGTGGGAGCGTTCTTGCTTAGGATTACAGAGCAAATATCCGACGCTACGCTTGTGATAATCCTCGTAGAGGGCTTGCTAAATACCGTATTCGCTCTTACCTTATTACCGGAGGAGTGATATGAATATTGACTGGACACTCGTCCTAATGGGTTTGTTCGCTTCCCTCGCTCTTTGGAGCTTGGGGGCTTATATAGTCTGGCAGGAAAAGAAGAAAAAGACCGTATAGCTTCAGTCATTTCTCCTCCCTCTTTGGACTTAACCAGATAAACTCTCGGTCATACCAGATAGCCTCCTGCCCACACAAAATCAAAGTCCCGCCCTCTATTTCCCACATGAGAGCTTGAACTGGCTTGCCTTCCCCGAACTCCTCTTTAATATGAGTGCCGACCACCGGCTTTTGACTATTAAGGAAGCTTGCGATTACTTACGCATAAGCAGAGCAACACTCTATAGGTTTATAAACCAAGGCAAGCTCAAGCCCGTAAAGATAGGCAAGAGGACGCTTATAGATAAGGCTGACCTTGACCGCTTGATAGAAGAGAGTAAGGGGAATGGATAAGGAAAGGTGAAAATCAGTAAAGAAGCTTTAAAAGAAACCGGGAAATTCTTTTACGACCTCAGTAAAATCTCTGCGGGTTTGGGGCTTTTACTGCCTCTTTTCAAGGGTGAGTATGTAGATGTAAATTCCGCACTGCTTGCCCTTTCTTCAGCCCTTGTGTTTTTTGTAGTAGGGCTAATATTAATTACCAAAGGAGCTGACGATGAGTGATTTGGTACTTTACTACCTTATACTTGTTGGTGGGTTAGCCTTGGCGGGTCTGGCAGTTTATTTTATAGCCGATAAACAGGAGAAAGCCCACCAGTAGAAGAGTAGCGGAAAAGCCTTAGCTAACAAAATCCATATAAATTGTAGATGCTGAAAACTAAGGTAAGATTCCTTGTAGCCTTGAGGAAGGACGAAGGAAGCAACTGGGGGGCTGAAGTTGTGGGCGTGCCTATATTTAGTGTAGGCTCTACTACTGAGGAGGCTCTTGAGAACCTAAGGGAGGCTATCCGTCTTCACTACGAAGGGGAGGAAATAGATTACGACATCCCCGTAGAAGCTCTTAGATCAGGCGAATACGATGACGCTATCTTGAGGATATTGGAAGTGTCAAAATGAGCTTTTACGACATCATAGGCGTTATAGGCTTACTGGTAGTGTCAGCCTCTTTACTTGCCTTGGCGTGGAGTTTTATCTCAAAAAACACTCCAAGACTCCTTCCGTAAGGGAGGAGATACGGAGTGTCGCCCGCAAGGGCGTTAAAATAGAAGTTGACCGGAAAACATTTGTGGAGTAAATTAGTAAATAGTTAAATACCCCACTGCTCCCGAGAGGGAGAACAAAAGCTCTAAGG
>JALWEG010000014.1 GCA_027014155.1 Aquificaceae bacterium | reverse complement strand
CCCCAAGACCGCCCCTTCTGTAGATGAGAACCTTACCCATTTTTTCAGAATCGCTCCATCTTTAAAAATAGTTTATAATTTACGTTAAAATTAACGTTAAATTAACGTTAAAATTAACAGGAGGGATAGGCATGATTAGACTGTTAGCTGTAGCAATAGTGATGCTACCTTTTCATTCTTTTTCCCAAGAACTGTCTTTAGAAAAACTTCAGGTAACAGCAACAAGGGAAGAAAGGAAGGAAAAGGACATAAAGAAGCATGCAGCAACCTACCAGAAGAATATAAGTGGGAGGAGAAGGATATACCCAGCACCACCGAGGACTTACACAGTCAGAGTCTCTTACAAATTCTAAAGGGGGGTTATGTTATGGGAAAAGAAGTCAAAAGAACGCGCAAAGACCTTTTCGGGATACCGGTTCTCGGCTTCCTGTTTAAAAACAAGCACGCCCTCCTCTTTTACCGCCTCCTTTCCCTCTTTCTTTTTTTATACGCTCTGATTTACGGATTCCTTTACCCGGCTCGTGAGGAGAACGCCTTTACAACCGCCATATTTTGGAGTCTTTTTTGGCCCTTTTTCATGGTTATCACCCTAAACACCCTCGGGAGCATGTTTTGTATGGTATGTCCCCTCGGTTTCATCGGCAGGAACATTCAGAAGGTAGGGCTGAAACTTAGACCACCTAAGTGGCTCAGGAGCCCCTTCATCGGGATAATTCTCTCAAACATACTTGCCTATTGGTTCATTCTATACACGTTCCCCGGTATTCTCAGAAAACCTGTGGTGGCGTCGGTCTTTTTCTCTGTATTCCTACTTGTGTCGGTCCTTGTCTTCTTCCTCTTCAGGGGAATGGCCTTTTGCAAGTATCTCTGCCCCGTCGGTTCTGTAAGCAGTGCTTTCTCAAGGGTCGGTTTCACGTGGCTTTCAACTTATAGAGAAGTGTGCAAATCCTGCAAAAAGCCCGACTGCGCACTCTCTTGCCCATACGAACTCAATCCATCAAAGTTTGATGAGAAGAACTCTATGGCGAACTGCACTTTATGTATGGAGTGTGCTCACGCCTGTCCCGCAGTCAGGTTCGAGGTAAGAGGTTGGGGTAGCTCTCTTGTTAAGAGGATTCAAAAACCGCTCAACTGGGAAGTGTGGGTTTACATACTCATGGTCGCGGTCATAACGGTGGCGATGAGGCTCCATCACGGACTCGGGAGAACACCTATCGCTGAGTATATGCCTTGGGTTGCGTTCGGGAAACTCGTTCAGAAGAGTTTGGGATCGCCCGCATGGATAAACTTGAAGGGACTTTTTGCTATGCTCATTGCTCTGGCCATAGTCCTCCTGTCGGTATACATCAGCTTATGGCTATCTTCAAAGGTAGGGGGCATTCCCAAAAAAGAGGTCTTCCTTGAGATAGGCTACGCCTTTGCGCCTCTCATGATAGTGGGCTCCCTCGCTCACGTAGGCGAGTTTTTCCTTATCCACTACTACAGCGATATAGTGAACGGGCTGTCCCAGGCTTTTAGTCTCGGTATTCATGCACAGCCCCTCGCAAGAAGAGGGGAGGACTGGCTCTTCATCTTTAAGGTATTCCCCTTTATAGCGGGTGGATGGAGCTTTTTTATTCTGAAGAAGAGAGTTGGCCTAATCCGTCCCAATCACAGGAAGCTGTTCCTTTTGTCCTCCTCAGGTCTCCCGATCGTTTACCTCCTCCTCTGGACTTTCGTGCTCATCACCAACTTCTTCTTCGGAGGACACCGTGCGAGCTGATAAAAAGGAAGGAGGTGATAGATATGAGAAGAAAGCTCCTGATGTCTACTCTCCTCTCAGCGGTCTTTGCACACCTATCCCTCGCCCAGGAAGTTTACAAGATTGAAGGCGTTACCGTTACCGCAACGAGGGAGAGGGAAAAGTCCCTTGAGATACCTGTCAGAGTGGACTCGGTTCCCGAAGAGGAAATAGAACTGGACAAGCCAAACCACATAAGAGATGACCTGAACTCTGTTCCCGGTGTTCTGATAACCCAGGTCGCCGCCTCTCTCGGACACGCTACCGCCATAAGGCTCCCTATCAACTACGGTCCTTACTACCTGTATCTGCAGGACGGAATTCCTGTCCAGTCCTCGGGCTTTTTCAACCACAACGGGCTGTGGTGGACCTCCTGGGAAAGTTCACTGGAAGATATTGAGGTTCTTAAAGGCGTGGGAACCGCAGTATACGGCTCGGACGCAATAGGTGCAGTGGTTAACGTAAAGAGCGAAGAGCCTTCCAAGGTTCTGAAGAGAAATATCCTCCTGGAGGGGGGAAGCTACGGATACTTCAGGATCAGGAGCAAGCTCTCCGATACGAAAGGTAAAAACACATACCTGACCGCAATCTCCTTCTCCCGTTCCGACGGCTGGAGGGAGAAAACGGAATTTAAGAGGGGAGAGATCCTCCTTAAAGATATATACAGGATAGACTCCGTCGGCTCGGTGGAGGTTTCCTTCTTAGCCAACAAGATGGACGCTAAGATGGCAGGATATCTGGATTACCAGTCCTTTAAGGACAATCCGAAAAGCTCCGGACTTCCCTCCGATCTGGAAGACCCCTATAGGAAGGTAGATATGGCGAGGCTCTCTGCAAAGTACGCAGGGCGACTGACAACGAAAGACAGACTGAGGCTGATCGCCTACCTCAGATTCAACAGAAACAGATACGTCGCCACCTGGATACCGAAGGCTTACCCAGAGAGAGACCTAAAGACCTACACCCTCGGCTTTTTGAACCAATACATTCACAGGTATGGAAGCGGAAAAATAATCCTTGGCCTGGATCTTGAAGGAACGAAAGCTAACAACCACTACTACCAGACCAGACCGGATGTGAACATATGGGGAAGGCTCTATCCGCAGGGAAACATTTACAAATACGATGTTAACTTTTACAACGTAGCTCCTTACCTTCATGGTGTTTACAAATACAAGAGGCTCAAGATAACCGCAGGTCTAAGGTATGATTACGCTCGCTACGAATACAACAACAAACTGACCGCGGGAGACTTCGGTGTTTGGTATAGACCAGACGATAGAAGCAATTCCTTCTCACATCTGAGTCCGAAGCTTGGTCTTGTTTTCTCAATAAACAAAAACAGTTCCCTGTTTGCAAGATACGCACATGGTTTCAGGATTCCGCAGGCGGGCAGTCTATACGAACTGAAGAAGAACTTTCAGGAGAAGGGATTGAAGCCCGAAAAGGCAGACAGCTACGAAGTTGGCTACAAGGCAAAGCTGAGCGGTTTAGGTCTTATACTGAACGTAAGCGCCTACTACATGGAGATAAAGGACAAGATAATAACCGTCAGGGAGAGATCGGTCTCCTACAGAGCGAACGCGGGCAAAACGAGACATAAAGGCTTAGAGGTAGGAGTTGAGTATTTCCTCTCGGAGGACCTGAAACTCAGAGCCTCCTACAGCGTCTCAAAGCACAAATACGTATCCTTCAATACAGGGAGGGAGGACTACAGCGGGAAAGAGATGAGCATGGCTCCGAGAGACCTGGCGAATGTGAGGCTCATATACAACCCCTTCTTCGAGAAGAGGCTCACAGCGGAACTGGAATACCAACATGTTGGACCTTATTACATGGATGACAATAACACCAAAAAGCATGGAGGATACGACATCCTCAACCTGAAGGCTGAATACAGGCTAAAGGATAATCTCAAGATATTCGGGAAAGTATACAACCTCACCGATAGACTTTACGCAGAAACTGCCAATATCGCCTACGGAAGGGAGAGATACAGACCGGGAATACCCAGAACAATTTATGTGGGTTTTGATATGGTGTGGTAGGCGCGAGGGGGCTCGAACCCCTGACCTCTGGCGTGTCGGGCCAGCGCTCTCCCAGCTGAGCTACGCGCCTTTAGATTAAATAAAGATTATATCAGCTTTTTTTCTGGAGCAGAACCTTGAACCTGTCGCCCATGCTTATGAGCATCGTCTTGAGCCTTGAGAGTCTCTCCACGTCCCGAGGCTCTTCGCTGGTGCTCAAAAGCTCCAGTTCGGAGACAAAGCCGGGTACGGACATGAGAAAATCCCTCTGCTTTTGAAAGAGAACCGTTTCCAGTCCGAACCTTCTGCCATACTCCATCAATGCCGAGAAGTTTACCTGCGCGGTTATATCCTTGCTTCCCGCTTCGCCGTATATATCACCATCAAGCTTGTGGCGCTTGTAGGCAACCACGGTACCCTGGGGAAAGTCGGCAATCTCCTGCGAAGTGTATCCGTAATCTATGAGCAGGTGGTAGCCCGCGAGCAAAGAATCCGATACCCTTTTGAGGAAGTCTATACAGTCAAGACACACCTCTATCCTCTGCTTCAAACCCTCGTAGCCCATAGCTCTGAGGAAGAGGAGTATCTCTTTCCTCTCTACCTCACGCCAGTGCTCGTTGCCCTCCTCGTCTATAAAAAGCTCCTTACCCTCCTTTACCACGTGAACCGGCAGAGCGTCAAAGAACTCATTGGACAAGATTACGCCTTTAACCTTAGGTAGCTCCTTAACCCAAACTACATTCTCAAAATCCTTTAAGGTTTCCCTTTGTCTATCAATCAGTGTAGGGCTAAGCTCGTATATGTAATAGGTCAGCTCTATCCCCCGCCGCCCGAAGTAAGAGAGCATATCGTAGGCCATAACTCCGCTGCCGGCAGCCAGCTCCACCACGGCGGGGATATCA
>JALWEG010000013.1 GCA_027014155.1 Aquificaceae bacterium | reverse complement strand
GTATTAGCTTTAGTGTTGGGTCTTTCTTCTTGAGCTTGGGAAGGGAATTTTGCTGGTGTGAATACGTAATGCTTTTCTTTTCCTCTTTCCAAGCTCTTTTTCTTTCCTCGTCTTTACTATACTCACTAACGTCCTGTAGGACTTAGGGCGTAAGTTTAGTTAAAAGCTCACCGATTTGGCACGGAGCTTGCACTTAAATTAAACGTCATGGGAAGTATAGAAGTGCTGGCTATAGTCAGGAAGGAAAGGTCCTATCAGGTCAGAAGGGAGCTTATATCGGAAGGTATGCCTTACGTAGCTTGGAACGTAAAAGGCAGAGGTAAAGAAGGGGGACTCAGGTACAAGGCCTTCTTCAAGGAAAAGGTGCTCATGCACTTCTTACCCAAGACGGCCTTCCTCTTGTGGGTGGAAGAGGATAGCTACAAAAATGTAATTGAAAAGTTCATTAATGTAGCTCATACGGGAATGTACGGAGATGGAAAGATTTTTGTTCTTAAAGAAAAAGGAGGAGGTTCTGGTATGAAGCTCATAAAGGCAATCGTTAGGCCGGAGAGGTCCTACGAGGTCGTAAAGGCTTTGGAGAAAAGGGGCATAAAGGCCATGACCATGTGGGACGTATTCGGTAGGGGTAGAGAGGGCGGAGTCCAAGTGGGAGAGGCCCTTTACGACGAGCTGGCAAAGACCATGATAATGGTGGCGGTTGAGGACGAAGACGCTCAAAAGGTGATAGACACAATAACCAAGACCGCCCACAGCGGAGCTTACGGAGACGGTAAGGTATTCACCTTGGACATCTCGGAGGTGTGGACTATACGAACCAAGAGCAAAGGGTTGTAAGATATGAAAAACGTTATAGATGCTCTAAAGCGGGGAAACTGGAAGGCTCTATTTGCCAGCTTCATATACTTTGACCACTCCTTTAGCATCTGGCTACTCTTGGGTGCCTTAGGGCCCTTCATAGCCGAATACTACTCCCTGTCCGGAGCACAGAAGGGCTTCATGGTGGCCATACCCGTCATAGCAGCCGCCATACTCAGGATAAACTTTGGCCACATGTTCCAGTATATAAACGGAAAGTACATAGCCGTTATGGGGATATTTCTCTCCTTGGTGCCCCACGCTTATATATTCCTAAGGAATTACGATGTAAGCTACGAAGACCTGCTCTGGATAGGCGTCTTTCTCGGTATAGCGGGTGCCAGCTTTGCCATAGCTCTGCCTATGGCAGGCAGCAACTACCCAAAAGAGGTTCAAGGTTTAGTTCTGGGATTGGCGGCGGCGGGAAACATAGGAGCGGTTATTGACGGCGTTCTCTTTCCGCCCGTAGCCCGAGTTATAGGCTGGCAGCACACCTTCTTTCTGTCGGGCATATTACTCATAATAGCCCTCGCTTTCGTTCTTACATGGGCACAGGACAGAACCCAAAAGAGCGAAGGAAACAAGGTGTACTCGGTGATGGCCCTCTTTGCCACGGTAGCCTTTATGGTTCTTTTAGCTTCAGGTTTCCAAAAGGGTTGGTTCGGCATAACCGGCAACGGAGGCAAGCTCCTGATTCCCCTGCTTGGCTCCGCATTTGCGATTCTCCTCATGCCCACCGGCTTCAAAAGGGTATTCCTTGAGAGGGATACGTGGGTTCTCATGCTTGCCTACTCCATAACCTTCGGTGGTTTTGTGGGAATGTCCTCTTACGTGGCTATGCTCCTCAGAGACGTTTACGGGATATCCAAGATTGAGGCGGGCGTGCTCATGTCCCTCTTGGCCTTTACCGGAGCCATGATAAGACCCGTGGGCGGGCACATAGCCGACAAGGTTAGCGGTGCCACTGCACTCGTATACTTCTTAGGGGGCATAGCGGTGGTCAACTTCATCTTCTCGGTTATAACTCCACCCCTGCTTCTGGGCATACTTCTGTTTTTGGTTCTATACTCCTTTTACGGGCTGGGAAACGGAGCCGTATTCCAACTGGTTCCCCACAGATGGCCCTACAAGACGGGTCTCATGACCGGATTAATAGGTGCGGCGGGAGGCATCGGGGGCTTTTACTTGCCCACGGTGAACGGTATAGTTTACGAGACCACGGGCACCTACAACCTTGCCTTCGCCTTCTTTGGGAGCGTGGCGGTGGTGTGTCTAATCATCGTCAAGCTTCTCCACGCCAAGTGGATGGAGTGGGCCCACGTGCGCTACGATTACGAAAAGGAGCAGCTGGTAGGTATAGACCCCAAAAGCGGCAGGGTGATAATGGAAATCAGATAATAATTTCTCCATGTACACGCTATCGGACGGACGCGTAGAGGTTCGCCTGAGGCTGGAGTGGAAGGAAGAGGAAGTTCTGACACCAAGGCAAAGACATACCGCTCGGGTCGTTGAGCTGAAGGAGTCAGACTTAGAAACTTTGAAAGAAACGACCGCTGACGCGGTGGTAACTAAGCTAAAAAACGTAGAAATAGGGGTAAGAACCGCCGACTGCACCGCAGTAGCTCTCTGGGGAGAGGAGTGGATAGGCGTGGTGCACGCCGGCTGGAGAGGACTGCGCAGCGGGATAATAGGCAGGTGTGTAAAGAGGCTTTACAGATACGAGAGCCGTTTAAAGGCCTTCGTATCCCCGGCCGCAAAGGCCTGTTGCTACCGGGTAGGCGAGGAATTCGGGAGCCTCTTTTCCCGCCACCTGTACGAGAGAGCTGACGGCCTATTCTTTGACCCCCAGGAGGAAGCGCTGTCCCAGCTCAGGGAGTTGGGAGTAAAGCCCGTTGAGGTTATAGAACACTGTACCATCTGCAATGTCCGCTACCCTTCCTACCGCAGGGATAGAACCGAAAGGAGAATGCTGACCTCGGTAGTTCTAAAATAGATTGTATGGGTAAGGTATTTATAACCGGAGCCACGGGCTTCGTGGGCAGATACGTGGTCAACCTGCTGCTGGAAAAGGGCTACGAGGTTCATGCAGGTGTAAGGAATCTCGGCAAGCTAAAAGAGCTGTTTAAAGACCGGGTGAAGGTATACCCGGTTGATTTCTCCTCAAGGGATTCGCTCAAGAGGGTTTTGGAACCGCTCAAGCCTGACTTCATAATTCACCTCATAGGGATACTCTATCAGGAACCCGGCAAAGGAATAACCTTCTATAGGGTTCATACCCTATTTTCAAAAAACCTGATTGAGGTGGCAAAAGAGGTTGGCGTTAAGAAGCTGGCTCACATGAGCGCTCTGGGAACCGACGACCTTGCCCCTTCCGTGTATCACCAAACCAAGAGGTGGGCGGAGAAAGCCCTTATAGAGTCCGGTCTCAACTACACCATCTTCAGACCTTCCTTAATACTGGGTCCGGAGCAAAGGCTCTTTAAGGATATGGACCAAATAACGAAGGTTCTCCCCGTGGTTGCCCTTCCCGGCGGAGGCAGCTACAGATTCCAACCGGTGGACGTCAGAGACGTGGCCTGCGCCTTCGTGGGTGCCTTAGAGGATACCTCTACCGACAGAAAGACCTTTGAGCTTTGCGGAGACGAGGAGGTTTCCTTCAAAAGACTCCTTGAGGACACCTTCGGACTTATGGGGAGGCGGGTTCTCATGCTACCGATGCCAAGGAAAGTGATGTTCTGGACTGCTAAGGTTGTGGAGAAGCTCTTGGAGCCTCCTCCCCTTTCCTCAGACCAGATGCTTATGATGTGGAAGGATAACGTATGCTCCTGCAACGGCGTGGGTGCGGTGTGCAAAAGGGAACCTATCCCCTACAGGGAGTCCATACGCTGGGCTGTAGAGGGGTATCTGAGTGGTGGTTCTTGAGTCTCCGGCCAAGGTAAATCTGGGCCTGTGGCTTCTGGGCAAAAGGAGCGACGGCTATCACGAGATACTCACCCTCTTCCACGAGATAGACCTCTGCGACAGGATTTACATAAGGGAAGGGGAGCTTAGGGTGGAAACCAATACCCGGATACCCCAAGAGAAAAACCTGGTCTTTCTCGGACTAAAGGCCCTTGAGAGATTGACGGGAGAGAGGGTTGAGTTTTCCATCTTCATTGAGAAGAGGATACCCGAGGGCGGAGGCTTGGGCGGCGGTAGCTCAAATCTCGCCAATACCCTTAAGGAGGTAAACCGGCTGCTGGGAAATCCTTTGGACATGGACTCCCTGAAAGGTCTCGTTTCCGGACTCTCCTCCGACGCACCCTTCTTCCTGCAGGGAGGTACCGCCATAGGCAGGGGCAGAGGCGAGCTTATAGAGCCGGTGGAGCATCTGAACCTCACCCTCACCCTTATACTGCCCTCTACCAAGGCTATAACGAAAGAGGTGTATTCGGCCGTGCGGGAAAAACACTTGACCTCTAAGGAAAATGTTGATATTATAATCAGTCGCCTGAAAGCCGGCGATTTGAGCGTTTTGGACAACGCTCTGGGAGACTTGGCGCTGGAGATATATCCGGAGATGGCCGAGGCCAAAAGGTTTTTGGAGGATTTGGGTTTTAAGGCTTTCGTTTCCGGAAGCGGAAGCACCCTCTTTTACCTCGGCGGGTTAACTCCGGAGGTGGAGCTGGGCGCCAAGTTAAGAGGCTGGCGGGTTGTTGAGGTGAAAAGTAGGCTTGGGGTGTAGCTCAACTGGCAGAGCACCGGACTTTGGATCCGGGGGTTCCAGGTTCGAGCCCTGGCACCCCAGCCAAAATTAATAAAAGAGGAAAGAGATGAACAGACCCCTGAAGATAATCACGGGAACGGCCAATCCGGAGCTGGCTCAGGAAATA
>JALWEG010000012.1:10187-15467 GCA_027014155.1 Aquificaceae bacterium | reverse complement strand
TGACGGATGCCCACGCCGTTTCCCATCTGCCTTACATGAGGCTGGGTGTGGGCATAGCGAGGCGGGGTTGGGCAGTTCCGGAACTGGTGCTCAACACAAAAACTCTAAATGAGATAAAGGAATTCGTGGAAAGCAAGAGGAGAGCTTATAATCTTTAGGCCATGGTCAGCAACTTCTACCTTCCCGTTGAGGTCTTCTTCGGTAAAGGAGCCACCCAAAAGGTGGGAGAGGTGGCCAGGAGGTTTGGCTTCAAAGGACTAATAATTACCGGCAGGAGAAGCTCCAAAGAGAACGGCTCTCTCCAAAGGGTGCTGGACTCCTTGAAAAAAAACGGCCTGCAGGAAATTCTAATCTACGACAAAGTGAAGCCAAATCCCACCGATGAGAGCGTGAACGAGGCGGCAAGGCTCGCCGTTGAGGAGAAGGTTGATTTCATAGTAGGCTTGGGTGGAGGCAGCGCCTTGGACGCCGCCAAGGCCGTGTCCATAGTCTCTTCCAACGAGGGTTCGGTGTGGGATTACGTAAAGTACCCAGAGGGAGCGAGGCTCGTTCCCTTTTATAACAGACCCGTTATATGCATTCCGACTACATCGGGCACCGGTAGCGAGGTGGACAGGTACTCGGTAATTTCCAGTCCTATGAGGAAGGAGAAGCTGGTGGTTTCCCACAGCTTGAACTATCCCAAGGCAGCCGTAATAGACCCCCTAAACACCCTGAGCATGCCCCCCGAGCTTACGGCCATAACGGGCTTTGACGCTCTCGTCCACGCCCTTGAGTCCTTGACCAATAGAGCGCAGAACTTCATGGCTGAGGAGTACGCAATCAAGGCCATCGGCCTTATAGCCCGGTGGCTACCCGTAGCGGTGCAGGAGCCGGACAACCTTGAGGCGAGAGAGAAGATGAGCTACGCCGCCATGTTGGCGGGAATAGCCATAGACCACTTAGGTGTAGCCTTTATACACACCCTTGAGCATCCCGTTTCGGCTCACTATCCCCATGTAGCCCACGGGGCCGGACTGGCCGCCCTCGCACCCTACATAACCCAATACAACTACGAGTATAACAAGGAAAAATACGCTCTATTTGCGGAGCTTATGGGCTACGGAAACGAGGCTTACAGAGCGGTAGATGCACTGATAAACCTGATAGAAACCCTCGGGCTTCCCAAGAACCTTAAAGAGTTGGGAGTGGAGGAAGGTATCTTAGACAGGCTGACGGAAGATGTCTACATGCTCTCAAGGCACTCCTTTTTGGTAAACCCCAGGGAACCTAAGGAGCTTGACGAGATAAGGGAGTTATACCAAAGAGCTTACGAAGGTTCTCTGTAATAGGTTTGCAAAGCCCGAGGCGATTGTAAGATAATAGTTCAAGCGCACAAGGAGGTGGTCTATGGGGATTCTTGAAGGGAAGAAGGCGCTCATTACGGGGGTGGCCAACGACAGGAGCATCGCTTACGGTATAGCCAAATCCTTTCATCGCGAAGGCGCAGAGCTTATGTTCACATATCCCAACGAGAAGATAAAGAAAAGGGTAGGGGAAATAGCAAAGGAGTTCGGTTCAAACCTAACCACAAAGCTTGATGTAGCACAAGAGGAGGACATTGAGAACCTGAAGGAGTTTGTATCCCAAAGCTGGGGAGGGGTGGACATAGTGGTGCACTCCATAGCCTTTGCGCCAAAAGAGGAGTTCAAAAGGGGAGTGATAGACACCTCAAGGGAAGGCTTTAAGGTTGCCATGGACATATCCGTTTACTCCCTTATAGCCCTAACCAGAGCCATGGTTCCTCTGATGGAGGGCAGAAGCGGCTCTTTCCTGACCCTGTCCTACTACGGTGCGGAGAAGGTGGTTCCCCATTACAACGTGATGGGAATAGCCAAGGCGGCGCTTGAGTGCACCGTGAGATACTTGGCCTACGATATAGCCAAGCTGGGACATAGGATAAACGCCATATCGGCGGGTCCGGTAAAGACCCTTGCGGCCTTCAGTATAACCGGTTTCCATCTATTGATGGAGCATACCTCTAAGGTAAACCCCTTCGGCAAACCTATAACCATAGAAGGCGTAGGTGATACCGCCGCATTTCTGTGTAGCGACTGGGCGAGGGAGATTACCGGAGAGGTAATTCACGTGGACAACGGATACCACATAATGGGCGTGTTCGGAAGAGAAGAAGATGCCAAAAATGACTGACCTCAAACCTACCAATATACCTCTGACCGCGAAAGAGTTCTCTCAGGCCAGGTGTGGCGTGTGCTTCGCTTGCGGCTGCTACTGCGGTTATATAGCCTACCTCAAAGATGGAGAGATAGTTGACCTCTACGGCCACCCTTACGACCCGAACGGCGTAGGAAGCTTTTGCACCAAGGGCATAACCTACGTGCAGCAGCTAAGGAACAACCCCTTGCGCTTGAAGCGGGTGTACAAAGCAAACCAAGGAAGCGAGTTCGTGGAGGCAACTCTCCAAGAGGTGTTGGACGAGATTAAGAACACCCCCGGAGAAAACTTAGGCATATTCTTAGACAGAAGCGCCAGCCTTGAGGACTACTGGGCTGCCAAAGCTATAACCGATAACCTTTACTCGGACGCCCAATACCTACCCTTTAAAGCTGGCACTTTAAAACCCCAAGAGTGGGCGCAGCAGAAGCTAATACTCGCCCTTGAGTTTGAACCCGAGTTCTCGGAGGTTATGAGCGCCCGCTGGCTGGTTGATGCGGTAGAGAGGGGAGCCCATCTTGTAAGCGTCTCTTCCAGATACTCAACCGTATCCTCTAAGGCAGAGCACGCTCTAACCGTAAACCCCTATCAGGTGGTCAAGTTCCTAAACGACTTGGCACTCCAGGCTCAAAGAAGACCCGTAATATCCGAGTTTGAGGACTTAATAAACAAGCTCCTGGTAGGCTTCTCCACCCTAAAGGAGAGCCTCATAATCGTGGGGGACAGCCTTCTGAGAACGCCCTTCAAAGATACGCTCCTTTACTCTCTAAGGACCCTCGTAGAGACCTTCGGAATAAATTACTCCATAGTGGGCAACGTATCTCCACTGCCGCTGAAGACCCTGGAAGACTTCATCAAAGAGGCGGAAAACCTTCGGCTCTTGATTCTAACGGGAAACCCCTTCAGATACCTTTCCGACGAGGCTATAGAGAGGTTGAGGGAAGTTAAGAAGGTGGCCCTGACCACCTTTCCCAACTTAACGGCTCTCAGGTCCGATTGGATTCTGCCCGCCAGGCAGTTTTATGAGAGGGAATTTACGGGATTTCTGAACTCCTTCGGGTACGTGCTCGGCAGCGATAAGGTATTGGAGTTTGAGGGATACTCTCTGGAGGATATACTTTCCTTTAATAAAAAAGCGACCGCCTTCGGCGGTGAGGATTTTAATCTGCCCACGATAACCCAGGTGGAAATTCCCGAATCTCCCTTGGAGGAGGAAGAGGCGGAGCTATACCTGATGGTGGACAGGACTCTGGTTGAAGAGTTGGGGCACTGGAACCCTTGGACGCATACCATAGAGAGAAAACAGCTCGCTCACATGAACCGGGAGACGGCCAAGGTTCTGGGTCTGAGCGATGGAGATACCTTCATAATTAGAGGATTGAGCCTGACCGTAAGTATAAACAACAACGTTGCCGAGGGAGTTATCCTTGTTCCAGAATCCTTTGAGGAGATGCAGCCCTTTGACCCTGGCATAAGAGTTGGCAGGCTTATGAAAAAACCCTGGCTCAGGGTTGAGGAGCTGAGGCCGTAGCCATGGATAGGAACTTCTTTAGTAAGGCCGTGGCCTTCTACAACAGGTTTGTCAACCTTCTGGTGATAATAACCATACCCATAATCATATTCACCTTCGTCATAGCCATAGGCATAATCCTTTACGACCTGCGCCTCTTTACGGCCCACATAGCCGAGGGAGTGCTGAAGATAGAGTACGAGGAGGGCTTCAAGCTCCTCATTCGGAACATCTTAAACCTCTTCGTCCTCATAGAGATGTTCAGGGTCTTCCTTGACGTGATTGAACACCACAGGATAAGGAAGAGGCAAATCTTAGAGGCGGGCATAGTCTTCGTTGTCAGAGAGATAATCCTAATCCTCTTTGAGCACAAGAGCGATTACCTTACCATGATAGGCTACGCCGTGATACTCCTCTCCTTGGGCATAACCTACATACTCATGGAGAAAACCTACCTTGAGTTCAAGAGGTTTTACACCCCCTTTAGCTCCGAAAAGAGGGAGCAGTATAAGAGCACCTACAGAAAGCTCAAAATCAAGAGAGCAGAAGATTAACCACCGAACACCTGCTTTCGCAGCTCCTGAAGCTTCTCAAACATCTCCTTGGTGTTGAACCTGTCCTGATAGGTATCTATCATCAGCTTCCAGTCGTGGTAATTCCTCTTGGCTTCCAAGAAGGAAATCTTGTCCAGTCTCTTTCCTAAGAAGGTGGCTAAGAAGGTGGAAGCTATAGGCTCGGGGTTTTTGAAGTGCTTCCATACCAGTATCCCCATCATGAACACCTCTTCGCCCCTGACCTCACCAAAGCCCATAACCTGCAAAACCTCTTGCACCTGTGAAGGATAAAGCTTGAGAAGTCCCTCTCTCAGCGGAGGCATAAGCTCTACCACCTCTTCCTTGGTAAGCTGTCTCGTTTGAAGCTTTTCTTCCCCTTCCGGTTCCTTACCGGCTCCCGGAAAACCTACTACCTTACCCATGGAAAAATTATCTCAAACCTTCAGTCCGAAAAAAGGAGTATATCCTTTGGACTCTCAAACACGTAATCGGGTTGCAGGGAGTTGAGCCTCACGTATCCCCACGCCGCCAGGGCCGTTTTGGTGCCCGCACTCCTGCCGGCCTCTATATCCGCAGCCGTGTCTCCCACGATAATGCTCCTCTCCGGCTTACCGCCGGTAATCTCCAGCGACTTTAAAACCGGCAGCGGAGAAGGCTTCTTCTCCGGGAATGAATCCCCGCCTACCACCAGGTCAAAAAGCTCATCTATCCCGAGTTCCTCAAGAATCTTGTCCGTCAGGAGCTTCATCTTGTTGGTTATCACCACCAGCGTCTTGCCCTTGGCTCTAAGCTCGTGGAGCACCTCTTCAACCCCCGGGAAAAGCTCCGTGTGAACCACGGCATTCCTCAAGTAGTGTTCCCTGAACAGAGACACGTGCTCCTTCCTGAACTCCTCACCCAGAACCTTCTCCAGCAGAGCCCTAACACCACCGCCTATGAGCTTCCTAACGTCCTGAGGCATCAAGTCTTCCTTGCCCAAATCCTTGAGGGTAAGGCGCAAAG
>JALWEG010000012.1:0-10177 GCA_027014155.1 Aquificaceae bacterium | reverse complement strand
AGATAGGGCTATGTCGTCGGCGGAATCTATGAGGGTGCCGTCCAAGTCAAAGAGGAAGGTATCTATACGCATTTATCGGACTTCATGTAATCCTGCAGCTTCATCTTCTTAAAGCTTTCCTCTTTCACGTAGGTTATGACGCATCTGAGGTGCTTAGGTTCAAGGTATCCAGGTATCTGCAGTATTATGTTCCCCTCGCGGTCGTAAAATATCAGGTTGGGAAACGAGGTGGCCCTGAGCTTCCTGACGAGGTTCCTTTCGGAGGTTTTGAACTCCCTGCCGCCGAAGTTGGCCACCACCGGAGAGTAGCTCTCGTAGAGAACCTTAAAGAGGTCTATACCTTTAAGGCTCTCCTGCAGGGACCTGTCCGTTCTCAAGTCCTTGTCCAGCTGTTTGCAGTAAATACAGCTCTTGCTTTCCACTATCAGCAGGGCATACTTTTGCTTGGGGATTATCACCTTCTTCTTGCCTTCGGGAGAGGAAAAAGAGAGGTTTACAAGAAGAACTCCGAGCAGCAGAGCGTATATAAAACCCACCATAATATTTCTATTATATGCTCTAAACAGGAGGGTAAACATGAGAGTGCACATACCCCGAGCGGTTCTCTTTCTGCACGCCTTCCCCTCTAACAAGGATATGTACAGCGCTCAGTTTTCGGCTTTGGAGAAAGAGGGCATACCCTACATAGCCCTTGATTACCCCGGCTTTGGCCACGAACCGCCCCTTGCCGGAGATGTGAGCATAGCCTCTTTGACGGACTTCGTGGTTGCGAAAATAAACTCCTTCGGGGTAAAGAAGGTGGTGCCCGTGGGCGACAGTATGGGAGGGTACATAATCTTTGAGATGTTCAGAAGATACAGAGAGCTTTTGGCCGGACTCGTGTTTGTAGCCACCAGAGCCGAGGCCGAAAGTCCGGAGGGCAAAAAGGCAAGATACGAGATAATTGAGAGGGTAAAAAGAGAAGGCAAGGACTTCTTGGTGGACGTAATGTTAGAGGCTCAGACCTCACCCGCCACAAAAGAGGATAAGAACAAGATGTGCAGACTAAGGGCTATGATGGAGGCGGCAACCGAGGAAGGTATCATCAAGACCATGAGAGCCATAGCTGAAAGAAGGGACAGCAGAAAGCTTCTCAAGGAGATAGAGCTTCCCACGCTCGTGGTTGCGGGCAAGGACGACGAGAAGGTCACTCCTCCGGAAATCGTGAAAAGGATAGCCGACGGCATAAAGGGCGCTCGGTATTACGAACTGGAAAGGGCGGCTCACCTACCGCCCTTTGAGAATCCCGAAGACTTTAATAGAGTTCTTCTGGATTTCCTCAAAGCTTTATAATCTTAAAAAACCGCATCAAGAGGTGGGACTGTTATGGCAGAGAAAAAGTGGAAGACCTCAATATCCCAGCACGTAGAGCACGAGACCTACATAAGGGGCTACAGGCTCCTTGACATGGTGGGCAATCTGAGCTTTGCACAGGCCATATACCTGATTCTCAAGGGAGAGCTTCCTAACGAGGCGAAATCCAAGATGATGGAGGCCATGTTCGTCTCGGTTATAGACCACGGTATAGCTCCGCCTTCGGTGATAGCTGCAAGGGCGGTGGCCAGCGGTGGCAACTCCTTGAACGTAGGCGTGGCCGCCGGAATCATGGCCTTCGGTTCCGCTCACGGAGGCGCCTTAGAGGACGCCATGAGATTCATACAGGAGGGCGTAAAGAGTGGAAGCGATGTCGGCGAGATAGTCAAGAGCTACCTCTCCAAGAAAAAACCCATACCCGGCTTTGGACACAGGTATTACAAGGAGTTTGACCCCAGAACCAAGAGGCTCATGGAGCTGGCAAAGGAGTACGGCTTCTACGGGGCCCACTGCGAGTTCGCTCAGAGGGTAGAGGAGGAAATATACAGGCAAAAGGGCAAGAGGATAGTTCTTAACGTTGACGGAGCCATAGCTGCGGTAGCTTCCGAGATGGGCTTTGACTGGAGGCTGGGTAAAGGTTTCTTCATAATAGGCAGAGTCCCCGGACTCGTAGCCCACGTCTATGAGGAGCTGACTACGGAAAGACCCTTCTCCAAGAGGCTCAACGAGGCCGAGGAGACCGAATACACGGGCGTTCCCCCCAGAGAGCTTCCTCCGGAGTTCAAGAAGGTATGAAGAACTTAGCCTACTTTTTGGGAATATTCCTGCTGGCCTTGCTCCTTTACATAGGGCTTATGCAGGAAAAGGCGGAGCACAGAACGGCAGTTTCCGTAGGCTCAAAGGCTCCGGATTTCGTTCTTAAATCCTTGGACGGCCAGGAGGTAAGGCTGTCCGACTACAGGGGGAAGGTAGTTTTAGTGAACTTCTGGGCTTCCTGGTGTCCTCCCTGCAGGGCCGAGATGCCCCTCTTTGAGGACATTTACAAAAGGTATAAGGACAAGGGCTTCCTGATACTTGCCATCAGCACCGACGTTAACGAGGAGGCGGTTCACAAGTTCTTAAAGGATATAAAGGTATCTTTTCCCGTACTTATGGACGATGGAAAGGTATCCGAAACCTACGGCATAACGGGACTTCCCACATCCTTCCTGATAGGCAGGGACGGCAAAGTTGTGAGGATACGCCTCGGAGAGTATAAAGAGCTTGAGACCGACCTGAAAGGCCTGTTTTGAGCATGGAGATAAAAACCCACAAAGATATAGACCAGAAGCTCAGCGGCAAGCCCGTAGAGGTTTATGAAGGTAAAGCCAAGGTTGAACTAAGAACCGAAGACTTCATGAAAGCTGACGAAAAGGGATTAATCCACGGAGGCTTCTTATTCTCCGCGGCGGACTATGCGGCCATGCTGGCGGTTAACGAACCTAACGTAGTTCTCGCCAAAGCCCAGGTGCTATTCCTAAAGCCGGCGGTTGTAGGAGATAAACTAACGTTTGAGGCAAAGGTAGAAAGCTCGGAGGGTAAAAAGAGGCTTGTCAAGGTTGAGGGCTTTCGGGGAGGGGAAAAGGTGTTTGAGGCGGATATGCTCTGCGTGGTGCCAAGCAAGCACGTTTTGGATTAACCCTTTTTCCTTCTTTTCTCCCTTTGGCGTTCCTTGTAAACTTCCTGTCTGCACTCTCTTATGATTTTTTTGTATTTGTAATAAACGCCGGGAACGTTTATGGGCAGTTTGTAATACCTCTCAAGGACGAGCATTATATCCTCGGTGGTCATGTATTTATGGTTTCTTATCAGGCTTTTTATATATTTTGTAATTCTTGTTTCTTTCACAGAGAAAGTATAACAGACGGGGGCTCTCGCCCCCGTAGATTTTTAACCTATGTAATCTCCCAGAGCTTCGCAGGCTTTCATAGCCTTCTCAAACCTCTCGTTAACGACCTCCCAGTTCAGGTTGTTAAGAACGGCGTCAACATAGGGAGGCCTCTTGTTTTTGTAGTCCACGTAGTAAGCGTGCTCGTAAGTGTCTATAACGATTATGGGCAGAAATCCGTGGAAGTTATAGACGTTGTGGGCGTCCAGTCCGTTCACCACCAATCTGCCCGAGAAGAGGTCAAGTCCCAGAACGGCCCAACCTCTGAAGGCCACGGCGGCGGCCTTAAGTTCATTGGTGCAGGCGTCCCAGCCACCAAGGTCTTCTTCCACCTTCTTCTTAAAAGCCTCGGAAGGCTCTCCCTTCTTGCCTAAGTGTCCGAAGTAAAGCTCGTGAAGAACGACACCCATGTAGTTAAAAGTCTCCTCCACTTTCAGCTCCCTGTATTCGGAGTAGTTCTGGTTGGCCTTGCTCCTGTCGGAAAAGTTCTGGTCTGCAAGCTTTTCCTGAATCTCGTTGTACTTGCCCACGTATCCCTTATAGTGGGCTTCAAAGTGAGGCTCTATCTGCTCGTTGGATATTCCCTCAAGGTTTTGGGGCTTTAAGTGGTCTCTCGCCTGTAGCTTATTTACACCCATGGTAAAAACCTCCTTTTGTTTTTTGCTTTCAAAGTGAATTATATTTAATACTGCAAGAAATATGTATGATGGTAAGCATAGCAGGAACATCATAAGGAAGGCTTTCAGAGAAAGCGCACAGGTAAAGCTGGCCTTTCTGGAGGACTACGAGGATAGGATTCTGGAAGTGGCCCAGATAATGGCCACCTGCATACGGGACGGGAACAAGATAATACTCTTTGGAAATGGGGGCAGTGCTGCAGACTCCCAACACATAGCCGCCGAGATAGTGGGCAGGTTCAAGAGGGAACGGAGAGCACTGCCGGCCATAGCTCTGACAACGGACACCTCAATACTGACGGCCGTGGGCAACGATTACGGCTTTGAGGAGATATTCAGCAGGCAGGTTGAAGCCCTGTGCACGCCGGGCGATGTGGCCATAGGCATATCGACCTCGGGGAACTCCCCTAACGTTTTAAAGGGCATAAAGATGGCTCACGACTACGGAGCCACTACGGTGGCGTTCACCGGTAGAACTGGAGGTAAGCTGGCTCAGGTGGCCCACTACGCCTTTATGGTTCCCTCTTACGAAACGCCCAGGATACAAGAGTGCCACATAACCCTCGGACACGTGCTATGCGAGCTGATAGACGAGCTCCTGGGATAAACCTCAGGCGTATATGTCTATACCAGCTTCCTCCTTCGGCTTACTCTCTCCGTTAGAGTCCTCCCCCTTGGCCTTTTCCCTTTGCATCTCCAACCTTGCCTGCATTTCCATGGCCGTTGCCTTGGCTGCCACCGCTCTATCTTGGGGCGATGGGTCTGCGGGCGCAAGAGCAGCTCTCCTGACCCTTTGAGCTATCTCTACCGTCTCCTCCGGAGTTTTACCCTTTTTCACCTTGATGGGAACCTCTCCTCCCACTATGTACATCTTACCATCGGGACCCTTTTTGTATTTGTATTTGGGTGCACCTCCCAAATCCCCGGCTGCAATCTTGTGGGCCATCTCGTGGGCTTTAACTTTCTGTTCGGTTATACGCAATTTCTGAAGTTCTTGCATTAACTTCGCCTCGTAAAAGAGGTTGGCCTGATTTACGCTTGCCGCAGCCGTTCCCATAACCTCTATAAATATACTTCCCAAAAGCGGGCGACGGGATTCGAACCCGCGACCTTCTGCTTGGGAAGCAGACGTTCTACCGCTGAACTACGCCCGCTTTCAAGATAGTTTCTCAAAACCTTAATTATAATATTTTCTCTTAGGAGGTTGAGATTTGGCAAAGAAGAGAGTTCAAGAGATAGCTAAGGAGCTTGGGGTAAAGCCCAAGGAGATTATAGAGACCCTGAGGAAGTGGTCTACGCAAAAGAAGAAATGGTCTAACTTCAGCGTAGTTGATGGAGACCTTTTGCAAATCATATACGACGAGTTTGGAGAGCCTAAAGAGGAAGAGCAGGTGCAGGTTCAGGAGGAAGAAACCCCTCAAGAGGCACGGGAGGTTATAGAGCAGGAGGAGGAAGAGATACAAGAGGAGGAAACTCCGGTAGAGGAAAAGCCCATAGAAGAGGTGGTTGCGGAGGTTCTGGAGAAGGAGGTAAAGGCCAAACCCAAAAAGAAAGAGGAGAAGGAGGTTCAAGAGGTAGTCAAGAAGTTAGAGGACATAAAGCCCGAACCTAAGGAGAGACCCTCCAGACCTCAGAGAGAGGTAAAGAGAAGGGAGCCTCCAAAGCCTAAGCACAAACCCGAAAGGCAGCAACCCAAGAGAGAGGAAGCAAAGAAAAAGGAGCCTCCAAAACCACAGAAGCCCAAACCTAAGCCCAAACCTCAAAGGCCCAAGAAGAAAGAGGAAGAAGAGCTGAAGATAATTTATATTCCTGAGAGTATAACGGTTAGAGAGCTTGCCGAACTCTTAGGGGTTCCCGCCAACAAGGTAATCGGAGAACTCCTCAAGAAGGGAATCCTTGCCAACATAAACCAGAGCATAGACGCCCAGGTTGCCCTTGAAATAGCGGAAAGCATGGGCTTTTTGGCAGACATAAAGAAGGAGGAAGAGGAGGAGCTCCTCTTAGAGGAGCAGGAGGACAGACCCGAAGACCTAAAGCCCAGACCCCCCATAGTCGTCGTTATGGGGCACGTTGACCACGGAAAGACCACGCTTTTAGATACTATACGCAAGACAAAGGTGGTCCAGAAGGAAAAGGGCGGGATAACCCAGCACATAGGTGCCTACATGGTGGAGTTGGAAGATGGTAAGAAAATTACCTTCTTGGATACCCCCGGACACGAGGCTTTCACCACACTAAGGGCGAGAGGTGCCCAGGTTACGGACATAGCCATACTGGTAGTGGCCGCAGACGACGGCGTTATGCCCCAAACAGTTGAGGCCATAAACCACGCAAAGACCTTTGACGTTCCCATAATCGTGGCGGTCAATAAGATAGACAAGCCGGAAGCAGACCCTATGAGGGTTCGCAGAGAGCTTTCAGAGCACGGACTCATACCCGAGGACTGGGGAGGAGATACGGTCTTCGTTGACGTATCCGCAAAGACCGGAGAGGGAATAGACAACCTGCTTGAGATGGTTCTGCTGGTGGCGGACATCTTGGAGCTGAAGGCAAATCCCAACAAGAGAGCTAAGGGAGTGATAATAGAGTCCAAGCTGGACAGGAAGCGGGGAGTTGTTGCCTCTGTGATAGTTCAGGAAGGAACCCTCAGAGTGGGAGATGTATTTGTCGCCGGTATAACTCACGGACGTGTCAGAGCCATGTTTGACGACAGAGGCAGGCAGGTTAAGGAGGCTACTCCCTCCACACCGGTTGAGATCTTAGGCTTTGAGGAACTTCCTGAGGCCGGGGATACGCTGGTAGTGGTTGAGAGCGAGAAGAAGGCCAAACAGATTGCTCAGCGCATAAAGGAGAAGCGTGAAAAAGAGGAAAAGGCCTCCCAAGGCATAAGGCTTGAGGAGATATTCAAGAAGATAGAGGCGGGGGAGACCAAAGAGTTGCGGCTGATAATAAAGGCGGACGCCATAGGTTCCTTGGAAGCTCTTAAAAAGTCTATGGAGGAGCTGTCTTCCGATAAGGCGGCCGTCAGGATAGTCCATGGAGCGGTGGGCGGAATAACCGAAAACGACGTTATGCTGGCCAAAGCGGCCGGAGCCATAATCATAGGCTTTAACACCAGACCTGACCCGGTGGCAAGGAAGCTGATAGAGAAGGAAAAGGTAGATGTAAGGCTCTACGGAATAATCTACCAAGCTATAGACGACGTTAAGAGGGCGCTGCAGGGTCTGCTGGAACCCGTAGAGAAGGAGGAAGTGCTCGGCTCTGCGGAGGTAAGAGCTACCTTTAAGATTAAGAAGGCCGGAACGGTCGCCGGTTGCTACGTGCTTGAGGGCAAGATGGTAAGGGGAGCCAAGGCGAGGCTTATAAGAGAAGGTATAGTGGTTTACGACGGCCAGATAGAGACATTGAAGAGGTTCAAGGAGGACGTTCAAGAGGTGGCCAGAGGCTACGAGTGCGGTATAAAGCTAAAGGACTTTAACGACGTTAAGGTGGGCGACATTATAGAATGCTACGAGATAAGGTTGGAACAGCCCCAGCTGTAAGCCTGAACGAGATATATCCGAGCTTGCAGGGAGAAGGCCTGCTGGTGGGAACGCCCTGCGTTTTTATTAGACTACAGGGCTGCAATCTCAGGTGTAGCTGGTGCGACCAACCGTCGGCCCTTGATAAGGAGGACAGCTCCGTGAGCGTGAAGGCCGTCCTTGAAGAGGTTAAGGCCTTCGGACTCAACCACGTAGTTATCACCGGAGGGGAACCCTTCTTTGAGCCCTCCTTGGGCAAGCTCGTTGAGGCTCTGCTTGTTGATAACCTCAGCGTTCAGATAGAGACCAACGGAACCTTGTGGAACCCCGCGATGGAGCCCTTTATAGATTACGTTCACATCACGATTTCCCCAAAAGCGGTTGCCAACTTCTTCGTCCACAGAACCCTCCTGCGGTACGCTAAGGAGATAAAGTTCGTGGTGGATGAGAGCCTGAACCTGGGGGACGTGCTCAGGGGCAACTTCATACCCTTCCTGAAAAAGGGCAAGGTGGTTCTTCAGCCCGAAGGTAACAGGCGGGAGATGCTCAAGAAGGCCATAGATATAGGTTCCAAGCTCTCTAAGAGAGGGTTCAAGGTCAGGGTCATTCCCCAGATGCACAAGCTCTTAGGAATCAGGTAAGGCCTATACGAAGAGGGCTATTACCATCGGCAGGGTCAGACTTACGCTCTTGACTCCCTTAAGAAGTCCCCAGAGCTTGAGCGCTATCACAATCATGAGCCCTCCGCCTATAAACAGGCTGTTGGACATAGCCTCTTTCCCCAAGAACTCGCCGAAGTTGTAGGCCAGCAGGGTTATGGTGCCCTGAAAGAGCAGAATGTAGAAAGCAGAGAGCATCACCCCCTTGCCGAGCGCCGAAGAGAGTATTACAGAGGAGAATCCATCCATCGTAGCCTTGGAGAGTATAAGGGAGCTGTCCCCCTTGGTTCCCTCAAGAATACAACCCAGAAGGGTCATGGGACCTACCGTAAAAAGGACAGAAGAGGTTATAAAGGCCTCCGCCACACCCCTCTCCGACCTTGCCAAAGCCTCTATTTTGCCGTCAAGGTCTAAAAGATAACCCAGGGCACCTCCCACCAATAAGATTAGGAACACCTTTAGGGTTTGGGGTTGGTTCTCCACAACGAGTTTGAGACCTATAAGAAGGGTAAAGAGACCTATAGCGTGAATCACCCCTTCCCTGAGCCGGGGATTTATGTATTTAGCTCCCTTAAAACCCAGGAAGCTGCCAAGGATTACCAAGAGGAAGTTCACTAAGGTTCCAAGACCCGGAAACATACCTTTATTGGCTTTCCTGCGGAGGTGCCTCCTGCTTCTGGGCCTGGCTCAGTATGTCGTTCATCATCTTGTATAGGAACTCTCCCCTGTCGTCAACCCTGAAGCTGTTTATCACCCTATCCCTCGCCGCCTCACCGATTTGCGCGGCCTCGTCTATGTTGTCCAAGAAAAATAGAATTTTCTCCTCTATGTCGGCCCTATCCAAAGGCATGTAGGAGATTGCCTCCTTCTCCAAATCAAAGTAAGCCGGGAGCGTTCCTCGGAAATCAATCATGGGTGCGCTTCCCATAGCGGCTATCTCCAAAGGAGTAAATCCTATACCGGTAGGAACGGTATGGGGGAAGCTGGTGATGGTTATATAGGTTCTGCCGAAGACTTCCATCAGCTCCTTGTGGTTCTTTACCTCTATAAGCTCGTGGTCCTCTCTGAGCTGGCCCCTGAACTCTCCAACTATTTTCAGGTTTACCCCTTCAAGGAAGCTGACCGCATACCACCTCTTTCTCGCCGTGGCGTATATACCTATGTCGTTCAGAAGTCTTAGATAAGACTCTTTTTCCTTATTTCTCCACTCGTTGAACTTTTGTTGGAACTCCGGATTGAAGAGGGACAGGACGTATTCGGAGGCGTAGAGCACGTTTACCTCCGGATTCCTGAAGAGGAACTCTCCCGTTTCCAAGAAGTAGGGGAAAAAGTCCTCGGACATGTTTTGTCTTGCAGCGTCTATGATTATCTGGGGGTCTATAACCGGTCCCGTGAAGGCTATCTCCAAGTCCCTCTCGGCCGAAGGTTCCGGCAAGGAAGAGAAATCAAGGAAGGGGGTCATGTAGCTTATGTTCTGGAACCCGAACATTCTTAGGGTTTCTATGTATCTTAGGTCGGTTATGAGAGCGAGAAAGTTTTGAGAGCCCGCGGCATCAAGTAGCTGGGGAAAGTGAAGCAGAGGGTCCTCCATGAAGAAGCTCATGTGAACTACGCCAAAGAGGTCATAAAAGGGCACCCTTTTGCCCTCTTGGTCGGCGAATATTATCCCCGTTCCGTTTATGTCCATCGTGAATATTGGCTGGAACTCGCTCAGCTGATTTACCGTCTCCTGAACGTTTTCCCCGTTAATTAGGAACTCTCTGACCTCTACACCTCTATCCTGCAAGTATCTGAGCAAAGCTCTGACGTGTCTGGGCGTTCCTTCCAGTTCGGCTACTTTAAGAAATGCAAGTTTCATGGAGCTTTATTATCTTACATCGGCTTCCGATATGCAAGCCGAGCTTCGGAGTTCTTTTGATATAGTCCGAAATTTCTAAAAACTCTGAACCTCTCCTTAACCAATCCGTCCTCTACGCTCTTATTTCCACAAGAGAGTATTCAGGCAAATATTCAGAAGAGTTTGAGAAAGCAGTCAAGAAC
>JALWEG010000011.1 GCA_027014155.1 Aquificaceae bacterium | reverse complement strand
AAAAGCTCTAAGGTGGGGTAGAAGAAGAACGAAGAAACAGAAAGTAGCTCCACTACCTATCTTCGGGTAGGTAGGCAGGAGTAGAGGCGGAGTGAACCCGCCTGTTGTGGTAAGGGACACTACGAGTGTCCAAACCCACACGAAGCTCCGTCTGTGAGGGCGGAGAGGTTCACTGAAGAACTCGGTGTTGTTATTGACTACAACAAGCGGGGGGAAATCGTAGGTCTTGAGATACTTGACTGGAAGGAATTTCAAAGAGAGGGTAAAGAGCTAAACATAGCTTTACCTTCCGCTTTATCCTGAACAAGCGTAGGGTTCGGCGCTTTGGTAAGTTGATACCCGTATCAGTTCAAATCTCCGACCGAGCTATGAGGGTTAGAGGGCTATATTTGATGTATCATATATCTGCCTAACATTTGGAGGAATGGTATGATAGACGTGGCGTTTGCACAGGGTGCCGGACATCAAAGTCCAACGGGAGCCTTTCTGTTTCAGATAATATTTTTGGTAGGTATATTTCTGGTCTTTTACCTGCTCATAATCCGTCCTCAGCAGAAGCAGAGGAAGAAGCATCAGGAGTTCTTAGCCAGCTTGAAGAAGGGCGACAAGGTTATCACCTCTTCCGGTATATGGGGAACCATCACGGATATAGGTGAACAAACTATAACCCTGAAGGTGGACAGCAACGCCCGTATAACCTTTACAAAGGAGGCTATAGCGGGCTATCAGCCTAAGTACGAGGAGAGGAAGGAAGAGAAATCTGCAAAGTGATGTCCGAAAGGGACTTTAGAGATGTCCGAGTTCGTGTAGCAGAGAATAGGTTTATATCGGGCAAACTTTGGTTCATGCGTTTGGAACCCCTTGGGTCTGTTCCCAAACCAAAGGCCGGGCAGTTTTTAATGCTTGAGGTTTCTTCCACATACGACCCTATGGGCAGGAGGGCGTTTGCGATTGCCGATTACGACGATAAATCCCTCTGGATATACTACGATGTGGTCGGAAGGGGAACCGGACTTATGAGTCTCTTCCGGGAAGGTAAAGAGGTTAGAGCTTTTCTGCCTTTGGGAAAAGGGCTGTTCAATTACGAGGGAGATAGGCATCTTCTCATCGGTGGGGGTGTGGGACTTGCGGGATTGACCCTCTTGGGCAAAGAGCTTAGAACCTTAGGGAAGGAGGTGGTCTTCGTTTACGGGGCCAAGTCCAAAGAGCACTTGGGCATGTTGGAGTGGCTGAAGAGGGAGGGCTTTGAGTATATACTTTATACCGACGACGGCTCCGTTGGCAGAAGGGGCTACGTTGTAGAGGCCTTGAGAGACTTCGGTAAGGATTGGCAAATCTCCGCCTGCGGACCATATCCCATGCTAAAGGCGCTGTATTCTCAAGCTAAGAAAACCGGCCACAGGCTCTATCTTTCTTTGGAGTCCAGAATGGCGTGCGGTTGGGGCGTGTGTTTGGGATGTGTTATAAAAAGCTCAGAGGGGAAGTTTCTCAGAGTTTGCTATGAGGGTCCCGTCTTTAACGCCGAAAGCGTGAGGCTCTAACCGTGTTTACCGGTCTTATAGAAGAGGTAGGGCAGGTTCTAAGGCTGAGCACTTCGTCCGCCGGTGGAAGGCTGGAGGTATCTTCAAGCCTTAACGGTATTAAGTTGGGAGACAGCGTTGCAGTAAACGGTGCGTGCCTGACGGTGGTAAGCGAGGGTGAGAGCTATTTGAGCTTTGAGGTATCTCAGGAAACCTTGCTCCGAACCAACCTGCGCTTTCTCAAGAGGGGGGACAGGGTCAATCTTGAAAGGGCTATGAGGGCAGATTCCCGCCTTGACGGACATCTGGTTTTGGGACACGTGGACTTTACCGCGAGGATAAGGTCCTTTAAGAATGTGGGAGAGCACAGGGAACTGGTGGTAGAGCTTCCGGCGGACTACGAGGTCTACGTGGTAGAGAAGGGTTCAATAGCTCTTGACGGCATAAGTCTAACGATAAACTACGTAAGGGAAGGTGAGCTGTCAATAAACGTTATACCCCATACCTACGAAAACACGAATCTCGCATTCAAAAGGGAGGGCGACCTATTGAACGTGGAACTGGACATTCTTGGCAAGTATGTGGTGAACTACCTCCGCAAGGTCGGAGCTAAAAGCTCGGAAGATAAGATTAGAGAGTTCTTCGGGCTTTGAGCAGTAGAGCTAAGAGAAGCAGAGCTAAGAGGTAAGAAGATGTAGCCGTAGAACAGCCTCCACCTCCACCGGAGGAAACAAGCTCGGGGGCTTGTTCTTCAGGAGGTTGGGGAGTTGGTTCAGGTGCCTGCTCCGGTGGTGGAGGTGTTTCTTCTTTAGGCGGTTCGGGAGATGGTGTAAACTCAAGGGCTTTAGCTATCTCCAGTTTTCCGTAGCCCCACACGTTGTTGGGAAGGACAGAAGGCGATGCAAAGCTTAGGCTACCGTTGACAAAGCTGTCCGAATAGGTAGCGGTCTTTAGTATCTCCTTAACCTGGGAGGGTGTAAGCCCTGGGTTCTTGCTAAGCATCAGGGCTACGGTGCCTGCCACCACCGGGGCCGCCATGCTGGTGCCGGACAGAGGTACGTAATTGATAAAGCCGCAGAGTTGAATATACTTTCTCCTTACCGGAGCCATAGAGGAGTATGCGGAGCATACCGTATCTCCGGGGGCTGCCAAATCCGGTTTTATTACGCTTCTACACCCGGCGGAGCATTCCCTTGTAGGTCCCCTGCCGCTGAATATGGATATCTCGTAAGGTTTAGCGTAAGAGTTTACCTCCTTTATAACCTTAGAAGAGAATGAGCCTACCACGATTAGCTCTTTTAGGGTGGAATCGGAGGATACGGAGTAGTTGTTATCTCCGTCGTCAAATTCCGAAGCCGTTCCCCAGGCGTGAAAACCACCCTTCTTAATTAGGCTTCCTTTTACGGTGATGGCCCACTTATAAGAAAGGTACTGGGGTGATGTGAGGATGCCTATAAGGATTTCCTTATCTCCGTTTAGAGGGTTCACATCGTCGGACAGTATCTCCACCTGAGCACAGCTGCCTCTATAACGAACGTGGCTGCCTTCCCTTATAAAATCCGTATCTCCGCAGGGCGTAGATACCTTAACTTCCAACTTATCGCTTCCCGGATACCAGATGTCTATTAGATTCAGATTTTCTTTCATTCTAAAGGGGTATGTCTTTTCTTCCCCTTGAGCTACATTTCCGGAGATATGCAAGTTGAAATAGGCGCTGTTTCCGGCCGACTTGACAATTATTACACCCTCGTCTATGAACTTCCTTAGCGCTTGGGAAAACAGGTCGGTGCCGTCGTGGGGTCCTACGTCCGTTCCTAAGCTGAGGTTAACTACGAGGGGCTTATCCAACTCCTTAGCTTTGTTTTTTATAAACTCTATTCCCTTTATTACGTCGTCTTCCTCTATGCCGCTTTCTACCCCCAAACTAACCATAATTATCTCTGCTTCGGGAGCTATGCCCACGTAGGGGGTTTGTTCACCGGCAGGTGCCTTTCCGTTGCCCGCCGCGATACCGGCCACGTGGGTGCCGTGTCCTATTCTGTCTCTTTGGTTGCATCTTAGATTTTTTATCTTTTCTTTGTCGCAAACCTCTCCGCTGGAGAGGTCGTATATGTAAAGTATCCTGTTCTCAAAGGCCGGGTGTCTGTAGTCTATACCGGAATCAACTATGCCTACGATTACGCCCTTGCCTGTGAACCTTCGGGAGTTTCCTTCCTTTAACTTAAAGAGTCCGGTAGCTGCAGATACGGCATCAAGGTGGTACTTAACCTTTTTTGATGCGCTTACGAACAGAACCCTATCGTCTTGAGCCAGAAAGGATATAGTATCTTTCTTGACCTTAGCCGTTATTATGTCCCTCTTCTGAACTCCCGGAATGCCTCCGTACTCCCTTACGAGGCTTTCGCCGTTTACCTTTTGGGAAGACAGCTTTATCAGAACGTCCCGGTATATTCCCTGTCCTATAGAATCAGAATCCCTTGAGCTAAGCTCCAGGCTTCCCAGCTCAAACTTCAGTAAAGGGTCTATCTTACCGGCAAAGGAAGAAACCAGGCTCAGTAAGATTAAGTAAGCTACTACTATAAGCATAAGCAGGTTTTTAGGGAAATACTTTTTTATAGCTCTCGCCTTCCTTTCTGTATATAGCTTCAACTCCGTAGTTTTCCTTAAGTAGGTGCTCGTATATATCTTTGGCCCTTTCAAATCCTTTTACCGCAAGAACTACACCGCATCGGGGGTCTATCTCGTCCGGTATGGGAATGAGCTTAGCTTTCTTATTTATTTTCTTGAGGTGCTTCTCCGCTCTGGTGCCCTCCGATATAGCCACGAAGGTTATGAAGTGGTCCGGCTTATCTGCAAAGGGGTTCAGATGCATGAGTATCAGTCTCAGGTGCAGCTTCACTCCTAAGGAGTGGAACTTTATCCAGTACCACAGGGAGGGTTCGCTACCTTCGCCCTCCTTCTTTATGTAGGCCACTATCTTGTCTCCTTCCTTTTGGAGGTCAAGGAGTTTGTTCTTAGTTTGATTGCTCCAGTTCCACACGTCCCTCTCAAAGCCTGGGTCTGTGGAAACTACCTTGATGACCTTTCCTTCTTCCAACTTTTTCACGGCTTCGGAGGTCATAACTATGGGAAGGGGACAGGACAGGCCGCTAAGGTCTAACTCCTTATCAACCTTCATGGCAAGGAGAAAGTTTACACTATTTTTAGAACCTTAAACTTGGTGTAATACTCCTCTGAGAAGTCCTCCACGAAGAGGGAGAGCATACTTGCCGCACGAATTAAGAAGCTTACCAACAGTTCATCTTTGAGTTGGAATGGGTCTTTGAGCTCAAAAACTACTACGGCGTAGCCCCTCTCAAGTCTGACCGGAACCAGCAGCGCTCCATTCTCAAAGTCCCTTGAGGGTTCGGTATCCTCTACCCTTTTCTTTGGTAATATGTATATCTTTCCTACATCAAACCCATCTTTTACTTGGGACATGAAATCCTCTAAGCCTTCACTGGACAAAGCTGCATCCATTAGAAACTCGTATATTTTCAGCTCCCTTCTTTCCCTTTCCCACCTGGAGAAGTCCCTCATGAGCAGGTTATAGGAGTTTTTAAGGTTCAGCATAGACTTTCTCTTTTTACTCAAGGCTTCCGTTAAGTCCGGAGCTAACCCGGAAATCAGTCCCGTAGTCAAGAGAATAAGTGTGGGGAACAGCTCCTTTGGTGTGTCATGCATGTAATAAAAACTGAGAGCGATTGAAAAGGTTAGCAGAATTAGGGAATACCTGAATCCCCTGTTTACGTAAAGGACTACGAAAGGAAGTAAAGAGTAAACCGCCGTGGGAGTGCCAGAGAGGAATACCAGAAGTGGCGGAAATGTCAAATCGCTCAGACTGACTAAAATACCCCTTCTCGGGGGATAGAAAAACATCAGAACCGATATTCCCAGATAAAGAGCCGATGTAAAAACGAGAACGTTGCCTATTAAATTTTCCAGAAAGAAACCCAAAAGGATAAAGTATATGGATACCAATAATCTCGCCCCAAGGAATATATCTTGTGTGGATTTTCTCACCCTTAAAATATCATATAATAATTTCATGAGTTTGAGGATACATAACACTCTCAGCGGCAAGGTGGAAGAGTTCGTTCCTCTGAATCCACCGAGCGTTCTCATATACACCTGCGGGGTTACCGTTTATGACGACTCCCACGTAGGACACGGAAGAAGTCTCATCGTGTTTGATACCTTCAGAAGATTTTTGGAACACCTGGGCTACAGAGTTAAGTTCGTTCGCAACTTCACCGACGTGGACGACAAGATAATAAACAGAGCCAACCGAGAGTGTACCGACTTCATGACCATAGCCAACAGATACATAGCCCGCTACTACCAGGACATGGAGGCCATACGGGTAAGACCTGCAGATGTGGAGCCTCGCGTGACGGAACACATGAACGAGATAATAGAGGTGATAAGCAAGCTTATAGATGCCGGTGTGGCCTACGAGGTTGAAGGGGACGTTTACTTTTCCGTTAAAGCTTTCAAGGAGTACGGAAAGCTATCTAAAAGGAGCCTTGAGGAGATGGAAGCCGGTGCGAGGGTGGAGCCTTCGGAGAAGAAGAGGGACCCTATGGACTTTGCCCTCTGGAAGGCGGCAAAGGCGGGTGAGCCTTTTTGGGACAGCCCTTGGGGTAAAGGTAGGCCCGGCTGGCATACGGAATGCGTGGCTATGGCCTTCAAGCACCTGGGCCAGACCATAGACATACACGGGGGGGGTTTAGACCTAATCTTTCCACACCACGAGAACGAGATAGCTCAGGCGGAGGCTATAACCGGTAAGCCCTTTGCCCGCTACTGGATGCATAACGGACTCGTGACCGTTGGTGGACAAAAGATGTCTAAATCCTTAGGCAATTACGTAAGTCTTAAGGAGATTTACACGAAGTATCACCCGGATATACTCAGACTTCTGGTGCTGTTTACTCACTACAGGAGTCCCCTTGACTTTTCCTGGGAGAAGATGGAAGAAACTCAAAGGGCTTACGAAAGGCTCAAGGACGCTATAACCAATAAAGAGCTTCTAAAAAAACTCAAGGTCAGCGAAAAGCTGACGGAGACACCCTCTCTCTATGAAAGAGCCAAGGAGCTTCAGGAGAGCTTTTTCTCCTCTCTAAGCGATGACTTCAACACTCCGGAAGCCCTTTCCCACGTGTTTACCCTCGTGGGTGAGCTAAACAAGGTAAAGAACAGAGCCTTTGAAGCCAAGGAGATAGACAAAAGAGAGCTGGAGGCGTACGAACAGGTGGCGGATTCGCTTCTGGAGGTTTTAAAGAAGATATTCGGCCTCATGGAAGACCTATACCCCGAATGCGAGGTTGAGAGGGTGGTAAGCAAGGAGCTGGAGGCCGGTCAAGTTATGGATACACGCTTGATTGAGCTTCTGATAGAGGTCAGAAGCCGTGCCCGTCGCAGCAAGCAGTACGATATAGCCGACATGGTCAGAGAGGGACTCAGAGAGCTGGGTATAGAGCTGGAAGACACGCCTGCAGGAACCAAGTGGAAAAGGATGGGGTGATGGAGCCGCTCATTCTTGACGGAAAGAAGCTTTCGGAAAAGATAAGGGAAGGTATAAAAAGAGAAGTTCAGACCTTAAGAGAGGCAGGATACAGGACTCCCACCCTTGCCGTGGTCTTAGTGGGGGACGACCCTGCCAGCGAGGTTTACGTAAACAACAAAAGAAAGGCTTGCGAAAAGGTAGAGATGGAGTCCCTCCTTTACCACCTTCCGGAAAACACCACGACTCAGGAACTGCTTGAGCTGGTGGCGGAACTGAACTCCGACTCCAAGGTGGACGGAATACTGGTTCAGTTGCCCCTCCCATCGCAGATTGACCAGCAGGAGGTCATTACCGCCATATCTCCCGACAAGGACGTTGACGGCTTCCATCCGCAGAACTTGGGACGGTTGTTGGCCTTCCTTGATGAGGGGTTCGTGCCCTGCACTCCTCTGGGTATAGACATGCTACTTAACCATTACGGGGTTGAGCTTAAGGGGAAAGAGGTCGTAATAGTGGGTGCGGGTTTTATCGTCGGAAGACCTTTAAGCGTTCTGATGCTTAAGAGAAACGCGACCGTCAGCGTTTGCCATATACACACGAAGGACATAAGGGAGTATACCGTCAGAGCGGACGTTCTTATCTCGGCCACAGGCGTTCCCCACCTCATAAAGGAGGATATGGTGAGGGAGGGTGCGGTGGTGGTTGATGTGGGAATAAGCAAGGTGAACGGCAAGATAGTGGGAGATGTGGACTTTGATGGAGTAAAAAACAAAGTTTCTGCGATAACTCCCGTTCCCGGAGGGGTGGGACCTATGACAGTCTCGGCGCTACTCCTTAACACGCTAAAGGCCTTCAAGATGAGGGAAAAGGTTCACTTAACCTCAACTATAAATCCGTAGATTTCCAGCTTCTTTAGCCTGTTTAGCTCCCTCTTGGCCTCCTTCCTGTCTTTGAAGGAGCCGTAAACAACCTTGTATATACCTCTTACATTTAAGACTCGTATATTGGAAAGACCTTTATTCTTGAGATTGTCTGCGAGTTTCTGTGCCCTCTTCTCGCTGGAAAAGGCCGCTATCTGTATGGCGTACTTTCCTTCTTCTTTCTTTTTCTCTTCTTTATTTTCTGCCTTTTTCTCTTCCTTAGGTTTCTCTTTCTCGTCTTGCGCTTTTTGCTCTTTGCCCTTTGCCACCTCCTTTGTCTTGCGTGGTCTTTTTAATCTCTCATCTTCAAACTTGGGAACTTTGGATACCACCAGCTTTTCCTGTTCCTTTATTAGCACCTTGCTGAGGAGGTCGTAAGCTTGGCTCCTTTGGATATTGCTGGTCATCTTATTCTCAAGGACGAACTTAATCATGGCCTTGGCGTCCTCAAAGTGTTCCTTCTCGTAGTAAATCCTTGCGAGGTTAAGGTAGATTTCCGGAAGCTCCACGTTGTTGGAAAGGAGGTTGTTGTAAAGTTCCTGTGCCCTGTCATACTCCTTAAGCTCTATGTAGGCGTTTCCCAGCTCCAGCTGAGCCTCTATAAACATCGGGTTGTAGGCGGTGGCCTTCTCAAGGTTCTTGAGATACTCTCTCGTGTTTCCCAGCTCCTTATGAATCTTGGCTAAGTAAAAGTAGGCTATGTGTTTCTTATCAAAGGACTCGTCCTGCAGTGCCTCCTTCAGGTAGTTGGCGGCTTCTTTAAAGTTTTTCGTCTTCAGATTCAATATTCCCAAGTTCATCTTTGCCTCTGTGAAGGTCGGGTCAACCTCCAGAGCTTTTTTAAAGGCTCTGTCTGCCTTCTCGTACTCCTTTACTTCCATGTAGGTAAGTCCCAAGGCGTTCCAAACCTTGGGTTCCGACGGAGCAAGCAAGCTGGCCTTGTAGAGCTTGGATATGGCATCGGAGAAGTTCTTTGCGTAGAAGGAGGACATTCCCAAATCGTAGTAGTAGCGCCAGTTGTCGCTCTCAAGCGACGCTGCAGGTTTAGGTTTTACACCGCAAGATGTGCTCAGAAGGAGAGCGGAGAGCAAAAGTAAAAGGAGTTTCATTCTACCTTATCCTGTAAGCCCCCGGGAATTTAGTTCTAAGTTTTGCAAGGTGCGTTTTTAGGTTAGAGGTTGTAAGCTTAACTCTAACCTTGTAAAAGTTGTCCTCTTCAACTATGAAGGCTCTGTATCCCATGGCTTTGGCCTTTTTCAAAGCCCTTGATGCGTTTGCCTTTTTGGTGTAAGCTCCTATCTGAACTATAAAGCTCTTTAGGGACTTCGTCCCTTCCTTAGCCTTAACCTGGGGTTTCTTTGCTTGTTTCTTAGGTAGTTTTGCCACCGCCTTCTTGGGTTTAGCCATTTTAGGCTTTTCTACCTTTTTGGGTTCTTTCTTGCTTATAGGCTTTTCCTCTTTGGGAGGCTGAGGAACCTTTTTTGCCTGCAGGTTTTTACTTTCTTCCTTCTTTTGCGCTTGATTTTCTGCAGGAGAGGGTTTTTCCTGTTTTGCTACCTGTTGAGGCTGAGTTTGAGGTTTAGGTTGAGGTTTAACTATGTCCTTTTTAACCACCGGTGGCGGGACAAACTTCTCCTCCTTCTGGGAGTTCATCCATGTATTGAGTCCGAAGTAAAAAAACACCAAGGCCACGAGAATACCGAGTAAAAGAATCGTCCTATGCTTCTTCATTCATATCCCCCCTTACATCCTTTCAGGCGCACTCACACCTATTAATTTTAATCCAAGTCTTATAAATATTCTCAAGGCTTTGAGAAGTAGCAATCTTGAGTTCATAACTTCCTCCGGCATTCCCAAGATTCTGTGGTGGTTGTAGTAGTTGTGAAACAGCGCGGCGGTGTTTATCAAAAGGTAGGTTATCGTATGCGGTTCCCTCTTTAGAGCGGCGGAGATTAGCTCGTCTTTTGTCCCTAAGATTCTCTTTATCAAGCGCAGCTCCGCTTCCTCTTCTAAAAACCTGAGCCACTCGCTACCGATTTCCTCCACGCTTTTGGAGTACCTCTTTTCATACTCCCTGAACACTCCGGATATTCTGGCGTGAGCGTACTGAACGTAGAAAACGGGATTCTCCGAGCTTTTCTCCTTTACCTTTTCCACGTCAATGTCCAGCGGCGTGTCGCTCCTTTTGGTTAGGAAGGAGAACCTCACCGCATCCTCGCCTACCTCCTCTATGAAGGTTCTGAGGGGGACGAAGTTGCCTGCTCTCTTTGACATCTTTAGTTCCTTTCCCTCTTTAAAGAGCTTGACCATCTGTATCAGATAAACCTCAAGCCAGTCTTGGGGAATGTCTAAGAGCTTTAGAACCGCCTTCAGTCTGGGAACGTATCCGTGATGGTCTGCTCCCCAGACGTTTATAACCTTGTCAAACCCCCTCTTGAACTTGTCGTAATGATACGCTATGTCCGATGCGAAGTAGGTGTAATCTCCGTTGGACTTCCTTATGACCCTATCCTTATCGTCCCCCAGTTGGGAAGTTTTAAGCCAGAGGGCACCCTCTTTCTCGTATATAAATCCCTTTTTACTTAGCTCCTCTATCATCTTTTCCACGAGTCCGTCGGTGTAAAGGGAGCGCTCGCTGAACCACACATCAAAGGAGATTCCTATGTCCGAGAGGTCTCTCTTAATCTCGTGGAGCATGGCGTCAAGTCCAAAGGCGCAGCACAGGGCTATCTCGTCTAAATCTTCCTCTTTCACACTCCTTAGATAGTCGGTCTCAAATGGCAGATTCGCCTTCAGAAGCTTATCCAGGGCTTCCTTCGGCCTTCTATCAAGCAGGTCTCTGCCTACTATCTCCTTCAGCGTTTGGGCAAGCTCTACGATGTATCCACCCTTATAGCCTTCCCTCTCAAAGACCTCTCTTATCCGTGCGTCCTCCTCCCCGAACTCCTGCATATACCTGAATAAGATGGACACCCCTAAGAGGTAAACCTGCCTGCCTGCGTCGTTTATGTAGAACTCCCTGACGACCTTGTAATTAAAGAACTCCAGCAAACGGGATAAGGTATCACCCACTACCGCACCCCTTCCGTGTCCCAAGTGCAGCGGTCCCGTAGGATTTGCACTGACGAACTCCACCTGAACCTTGCTACCTTTACCCAGGTCCTCTTTGAAGTAGTCCTCTCCCCTCTCCAACAGGTTTTTAAGCTCTTGAAGTATAAAGTCCTTAGACAGGAAGAAGTTTATGAAACCCCTCTCCGGAACTACCCTCTCAAAGGCAAAGTCCTCCGCAAGGCGGTTGGACAGCTCTTGGGATATGTCCATGGGACTTTTTCTTAGCTCCTTAGCCAGCAGAAAGGCGGCGTTGGTGGAGTAATCCCCGTGCTTTTCCTCTCTGGGCTTCTCTATCTTTATCCCGTCCGTTTCTACACCGTAAAGCTTCTTTATGGCCTTCTTAACCTTTCCGCTCAATATCTCTTTCATGGCTTTAAATATATTAACCTGCAACTGCGGAACGGACGAACCGGTATCTGCGAACTGTTAGAATGGCTCAACCATGACGCAGTGGTGGAGCTTCGTGTATATCTCGGCGGCCTTTGTGAGGTGCTCGGCGGACACTTTTTTTATCCTTTCCGGGTATTGGGAGTCCATCTTCCAGCCAAAACCTACGACCTCGTAAAAGCCTAAATACCAGGCCTGTCTCATTCTGGTCTGGTGGTCAAGCAGGAAGTCGCCGATTATCTTGTTCTTGGCCAGCTCCACCTCTTGCTCTTCAACCTTTAGCTCCTTTATAACCTTTAGCATGTCTTTTAGGGCGTTCTCCCTCTTGTCGGGAGAGGTGCCTATGTAGGAGAACATGCGCGGTGAGCTGATGCGGGTCGGGTAGAATGCAAACGTGGCGTAGGCGTAGCCTTTCTTTTCTCTGAGTTCCTTAAAGAGCTTGGAGGTCATGCCGTCCCCCAAGAGGCTGACGAGAACCTTAAAGCTGAAGTAGTCGTCGGAGGTGATGGGCGGGGCGTTGAAGGCGCAGAGTATCGTTGCCTGCGTTCCTTCCCTTTTGACCTTTAGAACTTTGTCCTCTTTTATCTGCGAATCCTTTACAGGGGGTTCGTATTCGCCTTGGGGTATGAGGGATAGAATTTTCTCAAGCTTTGGAAGAACCTCCTGTGCCTTTACGTCTCCTACGAGGGCGAAGACCACGTTTTTTCCTTTGAGTATCTCCTTTAACCTGCGAAGCAGGTGGTTTCTATCTATCTTCTGAATATCCTCCTCCGTTCCCAAGGGTGAGGTCTCGTAGGGTGTGCCTTCGTAGGTTAGCTTTCTGAGGTGTTCCATGGCGTACTGGAAGCCTTTCTCCCGTTTGGAGCGTATGGCGATTATCGTGTTTCTCTTTTCCCTTTCTATGTCCTCCTCTTTGAGGGCAGGGTTCAGGAGCAGGTCTTTGAAGACCTTCAGAGCCTTCTCAAGGCCGTCCCTGTGGGTGGAGAATCCTATCTCCGAGTAGTCGTCCGCGGAGGAGGCGTATATGTATCCTCCATAGTCCTCAAAGGTTGAGGCCACCTCGTAGGTGGAGAAGTTTTTGGATTCCTTTATCAGGAGGTTCATCAGCAGGTTGGTCTCTCCCCTTAGCTTTTCTCCCCACTGGCCAGCCTTTATGAACATCACCGCCGAGACTATCCCTTTGCCTTCCGTTTCCTTTACTATGAGCTTAACTCCGTTGTCAAGCCGTTTTTCTACCATCTTTGCGTTGCCTCCGAAGTTTAGTAAGAGCAGTGCCACCAGCGTCAGCAGGTAAATCATCTGGAGCTTTCCTCGGGAAGCATGAGGACTTCCACGTAGTTGTCCTCTTTTAGAAACCTCTCAAATATTCTCTGGACGTCCACTCTCCTGACGGAGCTTACGTTGCTTTCGTAGAATCTGTAAAAGTCAAGGTCTCTTGCCACCGTGTAGGCGTAGCCTATGTCGTAGGCCTGGCTCTCAACTCTTTCCTCCTCAAAGATTCTGGAGTTTACTATCCTCCTCTTTGCCTCCTCAATCTGCTCGTCGGTCAGGTTGGAGTAGGTATCTTTCAGTAGCTGGAACACTTTGGACTTCACCTCCTCGTATCTGTCCGGGTCAAAGGTGGCGCTTATGACGAACATGTTGTCTCTGGGCCTTCCCAAGTCTCCGGCGAACACTGAATAGACCACTCCCTTTTCTCTGAGCTCTCTGTAGAATATGGAAGTCCTGCCGACGGAGAGTATCTGGTCAAGCACGGCCAAGGCGTAGGACTCCTTTCTCGGTATGGGCGGGACGCGCCAACCTATAATCCAGTAGGCCTTCTGTATCCTGGGGTCGCGAATCTCTTTAAATCTTATTCCCTCCTGCGGGGGTTCGGGTAGTATCTGGGGCTTTGGAACCTTCCTGCCTTCCTCTCTGCCGAAGGTTTTTAGAACCTCCTCCTCTACCTCTTGTGGGTCAACTTTGCCTACCACCACCACCGCTCCGTTTCTGGGCTGGTAGTAGCTTCTGTAGAAGTTAAGGAGCATATCCCTCGTAAACTTCCTTATGGTGTCTTCAAAGCCTATTATGGGAAATCTGTAGGGGGATACCTTGTAGGCTTGCTTCTCAAACTCCTCCCAGAGCACCGTGGTCGGGTTGTCCTTGCCTCTCCTTAGCTCCTCTATGACTATTTCCTTTTCCTTTTTCATCATGTCCTCGTCAAGGGTGGCCCTTAGGGTGAGCTGGTGTAGTAGCTCAAGGGCTTTTTTCCAGTAGGGGTGAGCTATCTCTATGTGGTAGTAGGTGAAGTCCTTAGAGGTTCCGGCGTTTATGTTTCCCCCCAAGCTCTCCACTATGAAGTCTATCTCTCCGTAAGCGTACTTTTCCGAGCCGTTGAAGAGCATGTGCTCCAGGAAGTGGGCCATACCTTTCTCGTCGTATTTCTCATAGACCGAGCCTACTCTGAACCACACGTGCAGGGCAACTGCCTCCGTGTCCTGGCGGGGCTGGACTATGAGCTTCATTCCGTTGGGCAGGTCTCTTATGTAAAGCTCCTGAGCCATTAGAGTCTTTCCCATCAAGAGCACTCCTAAGAAGAGGATTATCCTCAGTGCGGACATAGGTCTTTAAAGTATATCAGCAAAGCTTTCAGAAGGGGACGAAGGCGTATCCGGAGTTCTGAAGCTCTATCAAGGTTATCCAGCTGTTGGGGACGACCTCTATAAATTCGGGAACTTTTTTAACCTTACCCCTCTTCATGGCTATACTGCACGCCTTTACCTTTACTCCGTAGAACTCTTTGAGGGTCTTGAGCTGGCTCTGAATCAGTTTTATCTTCTCACCCCTCTTACCGCTTGCGGCGTCCTTATCAACTACGGGTATGCAGTGGGAGTGTATGGTTATCACGAATTTGTAATCTTTACCTTCCTTCATGAGTGATTCGGCAGTTTTCTTAATTAAGGAAAGTCGCAGGCTTATCCAATTGAGGTCTCCTACGGCACAATCAAACACCGCCTTCAGGGGTTTTATTTCTTGGGAAAAGGATACTGCTGTCAGCAGCAAAAAGGTAAATATAAACCTCCTCATGGTTTTCACCTCCCGATGTAAATTGTTTCACAAAACCCCTTACCTTGCAACGGTTAATACGTTTAAGGGTAGGTACCTCCTGAGCTTCTTAACCTCTTTCAGGTCTATATCGGCGTACAGAAGCACGTCCCCCCTTTCCGCAAAAGCCAAGGTTTCTCCCCACGGGGAGTATATGGCACTGCAGCCCGCGTAATCCTGTCCTCCGGATGTTCCCCAGCTGTTGGAAAGCACAAGGTAGCTTTGAGTCTCTATAGCTCTTGCCTTTGAGAGAACTATTAAGTGTTCTTTGCGCTTCAATCCCCACTGGGCGGGGACGAGTACCAGCTCACACCTGTTTTGTTTGAGCTGTGCCACAAGCTCCGGGAATCTCAGCTCAAAGCACACAAGTATTCCCACCCTCCCCATCTTGGTATTAAAAACGGGATTTTCCCTACCGGCGGCGAAGTGTTTATCCTCCTCTGTTAGAGGGAAGAGCATCATCTTATCCTTCCAGCCCAGAACTTCTCCGTCTTGTAGCAGGAAAGCTCTGTTGTAAATCCTTCCCCCTTCCTTCACGGGCAAGGAGCCGCAAACCAGGAGAGCCTTGCTTTCGGAAACGGCTCTTAGAAAGCTCAGTGCCTCTTCGGAGAACTCGGTTGCCGCTTCCAGCTTCTCGTAATCAAAGCCGCAGGAGAACATCTCCGGCAGCAGCAGCAGCGAGCCGTCATCTACACAGGGTAAGAAACTTTCTATCTTGCTCAGGTTCTGCGCAAAGTCCTGGGTTGATACCCTTAACTGAAGGGTGTAAGCTTTCATCTTAGGGACTAAAATATATTACCAAATGAACTACAAAATTAAATGCAATCTCTTAGATAAGATAGAGGAAGGGGAAGCCCTTACTAAGGAAGACGAAGAGAGAATAAAGAAGATTCTGAAGCAAGAGTTAGAGTTCATGATACGGCGAGGAGTGCTTCCCACGCCTAAGAACTTTGAGAGATGGTTTTACATATTTTGCTACATAGTTGAATTGGGGATAGAGCCTTCCGATGAGGAGCTTTTAGACCTATATGTCAAAAGCTTTTCCGAGGGCAAAGGGAACTCTGCGAGCTTGCTGTCTTTGCAGAACATTCTCTCTGAGGTGATAGGTAGCATAAGAACCACCGTTGATAACATAAAGGACTTTGATGACTCCATAAGCAAGGAGGGCAAGAGGCTGGAGGGTTTTGACTCGGTAAAGGCGGACATAAAGGGAATTCTGAAGATACTTCACAACATGAGGGAACAGAACAAAGCCCTCGTGAAGAAGCTGGAAAGCCAGACGAGAGAGCTAAAAGCGCTCAAGCGCCTGCTGGGAGAGAAGGAAAAGGAGTCCAGCTACGACCTTCTAACCGGATTGAGGAATAGGCGTTCCTTTGAACGCTCTCTTAGGGAGCTTTTTAAGTACGCTAAGGAGAATAATTTCCCTTTGTCTCTGATAATTATGGACATAGACAATTTCAAAGATATAAACGATACCTACGGACACCTTGAGGGAGATAGGGTCCTAATAAAGGTGGGCTCAATACTCAGAAACTACCTCAGAGCGAGGGACATAGTGGCAAGATGGGGAGGGGAAGAGTTTACAATACTCCTTCCTGGAACGGAGAAGAAGGACGCCCTTCACGTGGCGGAGAAGCTGAGAGCCATTATAGAAAACCAGAGTTTTGAAAGCGATGAGGGACACGAATACGGGATTACCGCCAGCTTCGGCGTTGCGCAGGTAGATGACGGTATGGAGACACCGGAGGAGCTCTTTAAGAGGGCTGACGATAGGCTCTACGAGGCCAAGAGAAGAGGAAAGAACAGGGTAGTAGGTTGACAAATTCTAATTGAGAATTATTTTCAATTAAACGGGTTTTTCGGAGGAAAGCCATGGAGGACGGCAAGAGGGTTTACATATTTGACACCACACTGAGGGACGGTGAGCAGGCACCGGGTTTCTCTATGACCGCGGAGGAAAAGCTCCAGATGGCTCATCAGCTTGCCAACTTAGGTGTTGATGTCATAGAGGCGGGCTTTGCCGCAGCGTCCAAGGGGGACTTTGAAGCCATAAGGAGGATTGCGCAAGAGGTTAAGGGTCCCGTGATATGTTCCCTCTCAAGGGCTAACCGTGGGGATATTGAGACTGCGGCGCAGGCCATAGAGCCGGCCGAGAGGAAGAGGATACACACCTTCATAGCCACCTCTCCCATACATATGGAATACAAGCTCAAGAAAAGGCCGGAAGAGGTTCTTGAGATAGCCAAAGATGCGGTGGCCTTTGCGAGAAACTTCACCGACGATGTGGAGTTCTCCTGTGAGGACGCCACCAGGAGCGAGAGGGAGTTCCTCTACAGGATAATAGAGGAGGTTATAAAGGCCGGGGCAAAGGTCATAAACATACCTGATACGGTAGGCTACGCCATACCGGAGGAGTTCGGCAGGCTCATAAGGGACATAATGGAGAACGTTCCCAATATAGATAAGGCAATCCTGAGCGTCCACTGCCACGACGATTTGGGACTTGCGGTAGCCAACTCCCTTGCGGGAGTTAAGAACGGAGTCCGGCAGGTGGAATGCACCATAAACGGCATAGGCGAGAGGGCCGGAAACGCCGCCCTTGAGGAAATCGTTATGGCCTTGAGGGTAAGACACGACTACTTCGGAGGACTGTATACCGGTGTAAATACTAAGGAAATTTACAAAACTTCAAGGCTTTTGTGCAGGATTACCGGCTCCTTTGTACCTCCCAATAAGGCTATCGTAGGGGACAACGCCTTTGCCCACGAATCTGGTATCCACCAGCACGGGGTACTCAGCCACAGGCTCACCTACGAGATAATGAACGCGGAGGACGTGGGTTTTCCCAAGAGCAGGAACATAGTCTTGGGCAAACACTCGGGAAGGCACGCTCTAAAGCTAAAGCTGGACGAATACGGTATCAACTACACCCAAGAGGACGTTGAGAGGATATTCGCAAAGCTCAAAGAGCTGGCGGACAAGAAGAAGGAAATCTACGACGAGGACATAGAGGCTCTGATTTATCAGGAGTTTATGAAGTTGGAAGACCAGGAGCCTATACGGGTTGAGCACTTTCAGGTTCAGAGTGGGGATAACCTTGTCCCCACGGCAACGGTAAAGCTCTACTTCAAGGGGGAAGAGAGAACCGCCACCTCTACCGGCAACGGTCCCGTGGACGCCACCATAAAGGCTATCCAGAAGGCTCTGAACATAAATTCTAAGCTCGTTGATTACTCCATAAAGGCCCTGACTCCCAATACGGACGCACAGGCGGAGGCACGCACAGTCTTGGAGCTGGAAGGCGTTAGAGCTTCCGGCAGAGGCGTGGATACGGACATAATAAAGGCCAGCGTTAAGGCCTTCGTGGACGCCCTGAACAGGGCCATAGTCCGCAAGGACTACATACTCCAGAGATCCGATATGCGCAAAGAGGGAACCGTGTGACTTCCTCTCCTCAATGAATTGAGGAGCTTCCCGCTTCACAGGGAACGAATGCTCCCTCCACGGGCATAAGCTCGGGGCAGTCCACCCCTACCACCCGTAAGGTGGGTGAACCCGATAGACTTGGTTATCGGCTATCACAAATTAATTTACAAGGCTCTTTCGGAAAATTCAACCCCTTCGGGGTGCGTCTGTATCTCTCCTTTAAAGGAGAGGATCAGACGCAAATTTTATCCTAAGAGCGAAGCTCTCGGTAGAGGGTGATAAACTCTTCAAGCTCAAGGCCGTCCACGCGCCTGTCGGTCTCAATGCCGGCTCTGCGCAGAACCTCTTGCGGAAGCTTCTTGCCCAGCTTCTTCCTTCTGTGGGCAAACACACCCGTTAGAAACCTTTTGTAGTCTTCGGTCTCCTCAAAGGGAGCATCTTTTCTGGATATGCTTATCACCCCAGACTGAACCCTCGGAGGTGGTTTGAAAAACCTCGCGGGGACGCTCATCTCGTACCTGACCTCGTAGAAGGTTCTCAGGAAGACCGAAAGCCAGCTTAAGTCCCCCTTACCACAGAGTCTAAGAGCTACCTCCTTCTGGAACATGAAGACTCCAAAGGGAATGCACCTGCGGTGAAGGATAATGTTCTCAAGTATTAAAGAGGCCGCGTTGTAAGGCAAGTTTCCCACAACTTTAAGCTCATCTGCCAGCCGGCAGATTTGTAGGCTCTTAGCGTCGTCCTGAATTACTTCAAGCCTTTCGTCTTCTATCTCTTTGAGCCTACGCACCATGTCTCTGTCCAGCTCTACGACTATGAGCTTTGCGGGGTTGTGCCGTAGCAGCACCTTTGTTAAATTTCCCGTTCCTCCCCCTATCTCAAGCAGCACATCCTGGCTATCAATCTTCAGGAGACGGGCTATCTCCTTGAGCACCCCCTCGGAAACGAGCAGATGCTGTCCGAAAGACTTTTTTAGCATCGGGTAAATCGTTGTTATAATAGGTTAAACGATATTTGATAACGGAGGGATAAGATGATAAAAAGATTAATACTGGGAACGTTTTTTTTAGCTTCCCTCGGACTGACTGCGGAAAAGATAGACCCTTGGCTTAAAATTGATGTAAGCAAGGCGGCTAAGCTTCAGGGCGAAGGAGAGGCAAAGCTCGTCTATAAAACCGGCGTTCTTATAAAGCTTTCCTCTGAAGATATAGACGGAGAAGCTCTCGTTAAAGAGTACGGGGGGGAGTTTATAGCTCAGGTTGGGGACGTGCTCACGGCTAAGTTTGATATAAAGGCTCTGTCCGCACTGTCCGAAGATAACAGGGTTGAGTTTATAGAAAAGCCCAAAAAGCTCAGGTACGACTTAGACAGCGCTGCGATAGCCAGCGGTGCCGACAAGGTCAGATACGGAGAGTTCGCCAAATACAACGGTAGCGGGGTAATCATAGGCATACTTGACTCGGGAGTGGACTACAACCACCCCTCAATAGCGGGAAGGGTGGTCTATATATACGACACCACCACCGGTGAGGTGTGCGATAAGAAGAAGATAGACGCCAATCAGTGTAAGCAAAGGGACAACGTAGGACACGGCACCCACGTGGCGGGTATAGCCGCCGGAAGCGGCAAAAGGAGCGACGGCAGCCAAACTTCCTACGTAGGGGTGGCTCCCGCGGCCGAGATTATCGCCGTTAAGGTGGGCGAGTATGAAGTCTCTTCCGACGGTGTAATCGTCGGAATCAGGTTTGTGCGCGAGAAGGCGGAAGTTCTCAAGAAGCCGTTCGTGATAAACCTGAGCTTAGGTTCGGATTTAGGTCCCCACGACGGCTCCGACCTCTTTTCAAAAGCCTTGGAAAACTTCTCAAAGGAAGGGGTAATAATAGTTAAGGCGGCGGGCAACAGTGCCGCAGATGGAATTCACGTCGGCGGTAGCGTTGGGCAGGGTGCCACCGTGTCCCACAGCTTCGTTATAGGCTCCAAGTATTCGGCCATAGACCTGTGGTATCCCGGAAGCGATAGCTTTTCCGTGCAGATAACCTCCCCCTGCGGTTCAACTCCCTTTGTTCCCGTAGCCTCTACGGTAACCTACAAGCTGGGAACCTGCGGAACCGTGAACATCAGCTCCAGCGACGTAAACCCCCTGAACGGAGACAAGGAGATAGCCATAGAGATAGAGAGCGCCGGCATCTCCAGTTATATATGGAGCATAAACATAAGGGGGGATAACGTAGTTAAGGGCACCTATCACGCTTGGGGTGCGGGTTTGGCGTTTGCCAACGCGTCGCCCAGATATACCCTCGCTTCTGATTCTGCCGTTGACGGCATAATCGTCGTGGGCTCATTTACCAGCAAGATAGCCTCAAACGTAAACGCAGGCTCTACCCTCAACGACCTATCGGTCTTCAGCGGTAGGGGTCCCACGAGAGGTTGTTCCAAGGGTTGTCCCGTTCTCGTGAAACCCGACATCGTCGCTCCCGGAGAGCTTATATGTTCCGCATTTCCTACGTATATTTCTAATGGAGCCTACGACGTATGTGGTGAGAGTGAATATAAGGCGTTGCAGGGAACCAGCATGGCGGCACCTGTCGTTAGCGGAACCGTGGCCTTGATGCTCAGCAAGAACTACAGACTCAAACTCTACGAGGTTAAGAACATACTCACCTCCACCGCCTACCATGACATGTTTACTCAAAACTCGCCCAACAGCGACTGGGGATACGGAAAGCTGAGCGTCAACGGAGCCTTGGCGGCAACTTCCACTCCAAAGGGTGGCGGTTGTTCCGTAGCTCCCATAGGCGGCAAGGTTGCCGGGGATATGCTGCTGGTTCTTCTCATGTTCTTGGCCATATTCCTGAGGGGTAGGTTTTACAGAGCATAACCGCGGGTGAGATTGCTTATAAACACCTCCACCCTACTTTCTCCCAAGACGGGGGTGGGGGTTTACACTCTGAACGTAGCCAAAAGGCTCTCTGAGCTAAACGAGGACACCACCTTCTTTTCTGGCAGATTCACCAGAGAACTGGAAGTAAAGGAGTTAGAGGGGCTGAAAGGATTCCTTAAAAGGTACCCCCTTCTTTGGAATACCCTCAAGAAGTTAGCTTACGGCCTGCTCTCAAGGAGCTCACAGAGCTTTGACCTTTACTTTGAGCCTAACTTCATACCCATGCTGCGGGTCAAAAGCAGAGCCGTAATAACTACCGTCCACGACCTATCTTTTTTGCGCAGAGATTGGCTTCCGGAACACAGATATCTCTTCTTCAAGGAGAACTTTCCCAAGTATTTAGGCAGGTCTGACGCCTTCGTGGTACCCTCGGAGTTTGTCAAAGGTGAGCTGGTGGAAGTGTTCGGTATTGATACCGGCAAGGTCAGGGTAATCTATCACGGAATAGACGACTCCGTATTCTTTCCTTCGCAGTCAGAGAAGGAGAAGTTTATACTCTTCGTCGGCTCCCTCCAGCCCAGAAAGAACCTTAAAGTTCTGCTTGATGCCTATAAATTGCTGCCCGATTACGTAAGGAGGGAGTTTAAGCTCAAGATAGTGGGTGCCGAAAGCTGGAAAAGCTCGGAGCTGTTTAAGGGCATACGTAAATTGGGAGACAGGGTAGAGGTTATGGACAGCGTCAGAAGCGATGAGGAGTTGGCAAAGCTTTACAGAAAGGCTTATCTCTTTGTCTTCCCTTCGCTGTATGAGGGTTTTGGCTTCCCGCCCCTTGAGGCTATGGCCTGCGGCTGCCCCGTGGCGGTTTCAAATGTATCAAGCCTGCCGGAGGTGTGCGGTGATGCGGCGCTTTACTTCAATCCGAGAGAGCACGAAGAGGTTTCCCAAGCTATGCAAAGGCTGATAGAAGATTCCCGTTTGAGGGAAGAGTTGATAATAAAGGGTATAAAGAGAGCGAGGAGCTTTAGCTGGGATAGCTCTGCACTTTCCCACTACGAGCTTTTCAGGGAGTTTTTATGAAGACGGCGGTCGTTCACGACTGGCTTACCACCTGGGCCGGCTCGGAGAGGGTTCTTGAGGCCATAGTGGAGTGTGTCCCTAACGCGGAGATTTTTACCTTGGTGAACACGCTAAGGGGTGAAGAGAGGGAACACCTCGGGGATATCTCCATCAACACCTCTTTGCTCCAGAGGATACCTGCGGTAGGAAGGCTTTACAGATACCTTTTGCCGCTGATGCCCTTGTGCGTAGAACAGTTTGATTTGAGCGACTTTGAGCTTATCGTTTCCTCTTCCCACGCGGTCGCCAAGGGTGTCCTAAAGCGCCCTGAGCAACTCCATATATGCTACTGCCACACGCCCATAAGGTATGCGTGGGATTTGTATCACCAATACATGGACTCGGTTGCGACCCCGCTCAAGCCCATCGCCGCTCTATTCTTGCACTACATACGTCTGTGGGACCTTAGCACGGCCGTCAGGGTTGACCACTTTGTAGCCAATTCCAAGTATGTAGCCAGAAGGATCAGGAACGTTTACAGAAGGAGGGCGAAGGTGATATACCCACCGGTTGATGTCGGCTCCTTTGAGTTTAATCCCAACAGAAGGGAGGACTTCTACGTGTGCGTATCAAGGCACGTGCCTTACAAGAAGTTGGAACTTATAGTCCGAGCTTTCGCAAAGACACCCAAAAGGAAGGTATACCTTATAGGTGAAGGAACTCACAAGTTTGACGGGACTTATCCCAACGTTAGGGGGTTGGGGACTTTGAGGGAGGAGGATATGAAAAGATATCTAAGGGAGGCCAAAGCCTTTGTTTACGCTGCGGAAGAAGACTTCGGCATATCCATGGTGGAGGCTATGGCCTGCGGAACGCCCGTGGTGGCCTTCGGCAGAGGGGGAGCGGTGGAGATAGTTGAGGAAGGCAAGAGCGGAGTTCTATTCAAAGAGCAAACGCCGTCTGCCCTGCTGGAGGCTCTGGAGCGCTTTGAGGCTTTGGAGGGAAATTTAGACAGACATTACATAAGAGCCAAGGCTGAGAGCTTTAGCAAAGAGAGGTTTATCAGGGAGTTTACCCGGTTCGTCGGAGAGAAGATGGATAAACACAGGCGCAGACAAGAAAAAGGGACGGTTTAATCCTTCAATTTATCAATAAGTTTTGAATTGTTATTGACCTACAACTCTAAAAAGTCTATACTTACTTATATGAGGTATATCACTGATACAAATCAGGTATGGAGGTTTTTGCCATGGCTAAGGTGAGCCAAGAAGAGAGGTCTCTGAACCTCTCAAGGAGAGACTTTTTAAAGTCTGCGGCCGCGGTAAGTGCCGCAACGGCGGTAGGTATGAGCGTTCCCAAAGAGGCTCTGGCCAAGGCCTCGGAGGCGGAGACGGGTTGGAGATGGGATAAGGCCGCCTGTCGTTTTTGCGGAACGGGTTGTGGAGTTCTGGTTGCCACCAAGGACGACAGGGTGGTTGCGGTTAAGGGAGACCCTAAGGCTCCGGTCAACAGGGGACTCAACTGCATAAAGGGATACTTCTTGGCCAAGATAATGTACGGAGAGGACAGGTTGACCAAACCGCTGCTCAGGGTAAACGAGAAGGGAGAATTTGATAAGAAAGGAAAGTTCAAGCCCGTAAGCTGGCAGAAGGCTTACGAGATAATGGTCAAGAAGTTCAAAGAGGCCTACAACGAACTTGGTCCCGAAGGGGTTGCCATATTCTCCTCAGGCCAGTACACCATAATGGAGGGCTACGCGGCTGCCAAGCTCATGAAGGCGGGCTTCAGGTCCAACAACATAGACCCCAACGCGAGGCACTGCATGGCTTCGGCAGTGGCGGCCTTCATACAAACCTTCGGAATAGACGAGCCTGCGGGCTGTTATGACGACATAGAGCTTACCGATACCTTCGTCCTCTGGGGCTCCAACATGGCGGAGATGCACCCCGTTCTCTGGGCGAGGGTTATAGACAGGAAGCTCTCAAATCCCGACAAGGTCAAGCTGGTGGTTCTCTCTACCTTCACCCACAGGTCTGTAGACCTTGCCGATATACCCATAATCTTCAAGCCCAACACCGACTTGGCGATACAGAACTACATACTCCACGAGATAGTGTATAACCACCCCGAGGCTATAGATTGGGACTTCGTAAAGAACTACTGCACCTTTGCCACCGGATACGTGGACATAGGCTACGGAATGAGGGGCAACCCAGAACACCCCAAATACACGGAGAAAGAGAAGCAAACTATGCGTAAAGAGGTGGTAAAGACCATCTCCGAAGATGAGGCGGTGGCTCTCAAGTACCTGAACCTCAAGCCCGGCGACAAGCTCAAGATGAAGCACAGGAAGCAGGCGGGCAAGCACTGGGTAATATCCTTTGAGGAGTTCAAGAAGGCGCTGGAGCCTTACACCCTTGACTACGTAGCAAGGGTCGCAAAGGGAGACCCCGACGAGCCTCTGGAAGAGTTCAAGAAGAAGCTCAAGGCTCTCGCTGACCTCTACATAGAGAAGGGCAGGGAGGTGGTCTCCTTCTGGACCATGGGATTCAACCAGCATACGAGGGGAACCTGGGTAAACGAGCAGAACTACGCCATACACCTGCTCTTGGGCAAGCACGCCCAGCCCGGAAACGGAGCCTTCTCCCTAACCGGTCAGCCTTCGGCTTGCGGAACCGCAAGGGAGGTAGGAACCTTCGCCCACAGGTTGCCCGCGGACATGGTGGTATTCAATCCCAAACACAGGGAAATCTCCGAGAAAATCTGGAGGGTTCCTAAGGGAACCATAAACCCCAAGGTTGGAGCCAACATCGTCCAGATAATGAGGGATTTGGAAGACGGAAAAATCAAGTGGGCGTGGGTCAACGTGTGCAACCCCTGGCAGGATACGGCCAACGCCAACCACTGGATAAAGGCGGCAAGGGAGATGGACAACTTCATAGTGGTGTCCGACTCCTACCCCGGCATATCTGCAAAGGTGGCAGACCTCATACTTCCCGCCGCGATGATTTACGAGAAGTGGGGTGCCTACGGAAACTCCGAGAGGAGAACCCAGCACTGGAAGCAGCAGGTTACACCGCCGGGAGAGGCTATGCCCGACGAGTGGCATCTGATAGAGTTTTCCAAGTTCTTTAAGCTCAAGGAGGTGTGGAAGGAGTGGAAGCTTAGCGACGGAACGGTTCTGCCCAACGTTCTGGAAGAGGCCAAGAAGATGGGCTACGACCCCGAGATGACACTGTACGACGTTCTATTCTCCGAAGAGGCCTTCAAGAAGACGATACCCAACGTTGACATAAGCTGGCCTCAGCCGGTAGCCTACCACCCGATAACCAAGGAGAAACACCTCAACACCTCTGCCGAAGGAGACAAGAGAGGCGTAAAAGGAGTTGACGGCAAGGAGTGGAAGGGCTACGGATTCTTTATCCAGAAGGCTCTCTGGGAGGAGTACAGGCTCTTCGGACTGGGACACGGCCACGACCTTGCGGACTTTGACACCTATCACAAGGTCAGAGGACTCAGATGGCCCGTGGTGGACGGCAAAGAGACCCTCTGGAGGTTCAACGCCAAGTATGACCCCTACGCGAGGAAGTACGGAAAAGGCAAGGACTTCGCCTTCTACGGACCGGCTCTCAAGAAGATTCCCGAGGGAGACCTCTACGGACCCAAGAAGGGAACCAAGGTTGACCTGACCAACAGGGCAAAGATATTCTTCAGACCCTACATGGAGCCCCCGGAGATGCCCGACAAGGAGTATCCCTTCTGGCTCGCCACCGGTAGGGTGCTTGAGCACTGGCACTCCGGAACTATGACCATGAGGGTCCCCGAACTCTACAGAGCCATGCCCCAGGCCTTCTGCTACATGCACCCCGAAGATGCCAAAAAGCTGGGAGTCAAGGACAACGACCTCGTATGGGTAGAGAGCAGGAGAGGAAAGATAAAGGCGAGGGTGAAGACCAGAGGAAGGAACAGACCGCCCAGGGGCCTCGTATTCGTGCCGTGGTTTGACGAAAGGGTGTATATCAACAAGGTCACCCTTGACCAAAGGTGTCCCATATCCAAACAGACGGACTACAAGAAGTGTGCGGTGAAGATTTACCCTGCGTGAGGTAGAGGCCTATGAGCAAAGGTAGGAAGCCCCCCGTTAACGAGTCTCGCAGGAAGTTCCTCGTGAGGAGTATGCAGGCGGTAGGGATATCCATCTTAGGAGGTGTCGTCTGGGGGGCCTTCGTTAAGGAGAACACCTACGACCCGCTCGCTATAAGGCCCCCGGGTGCCCTGCCCGGGGACGATTTTCTAAAGAAGTGTATAAAGTGCGGTCTCTGCGTTGAAGCCTGCGCCAACAGACCCACGGTTCCCTATAAAAACGGCAAGAAGATGATTACCCTGCGGTTGGCCTCTCCGGGAGACAATAAGCCCTTGGGAACGCCCTACTTCATTCCACGAGATGTTCCCTGCTACATGTGCGAGGACATACCTTGCGTCGTTGCGTGTCCTACCGGAGCGTTGGAGCCGGACTTGGTATCTTCCCTCGTAGATGGTAAGAAAAGCTTGGACATCAATAAGGCGCGTATGGGCGTTGCCGTAATAGACCACAAGAACTGCATAGCCTTTTGGGGACTCCAGTGCGACGCCTGCTATAGGGCCTGCCCACTGCTGGACGAGGCGATATACATAGTCCCATCGCGAAATCCCCGCACGGGTAAGCACGCCTTCATGGTTCCTCAGGTTGACCCGGACCACTGTACAGGTTGCGGACTGTGCGAGCATGCCTGCGTGACGGAAAAGGCGGCCATATTCGTCCTTCCCAGAGAGGTGGCGCTGGGCAAAGCGGGCAAGCACTATCTCAAAGGCTGGGAGGAGCATCAAGAGATAAACGGCTACGAACCCCAGGAGGAGAAGAAGGAGAAAGGGAAAAGCCCCGAAAGCTATCTAAACTCGGAGGATTTGCTGAATGAGTAAGGAAGAGAAGAAAGGCTTTCTGCACTACCTATACAAGCACCGCTTTTTGATGGGAAGAAGGCTTACTCAAGTTTCCATAATGCTCCTCTACATAGGCGGCAACATCTACGGCTGGAACATACTCAAGGGCAACCTTAGCTCCTCCAAACTCTTTGATGTGATACCCCTCGCAGACCCCTTTGCTGTCCTGCAGATGTTCTTTGCCGGAGCCATAGTCGCTGTGGACGCTCTAATAGGTGCCGGAATCATACTTCTCTTTTACGCTCTGATAGGAGGTAGAGCCTTCTGCAGCTGGGTATGTCCCATGAATATGATTACGGATTTTGCTAACTGGCTCAGGGTAAAGACCAACATACACAGAGAGGAGTGGCAGCTCAGGATTACCCGCAAGACGAGGTACTTGGCGATAGCTATGGCTCTTACGCTTTCCCTGATTCTCGGTATGCCCGCCTTTGAGTTTGTGAGTCCAATATCCATACTCCACAGGGGACTGATATTCGGCATGGGGCTGGGCTGGACTATGGTTTTGGCTATATTCCTCTTTGACCTCTTCGTTATAAAGAACGGCTGGTGCGGTCATGTGTGCCCGCTCGGGGGCTTTTACTCTCTGGTCAGTAAGCCCAGCCTTATACGGGTTGATTACGACTACGGCAAGTGTACCGAGTGTATGGAGTGCGTGAAGATATGTCCAGAGAGTCAGGTTTTGCACATGGTGGGCAAGCACAGCTCTTTGGTCTCCTCCGGGGAGTGTATAAACTGCGGGCGTTGCGTGGAGGTTTGCAACGACGACGCTATTTACTTCTCTTTGAGGTTTTTAGAAAAAAGTAAGGAGGCAGTAAGTCATGAAGGTAAGTAAGAAGGTGTTGGCGGTATCGGTGGGAGTTTCTCTCGCTCTGGCCGGCCTGGCTCAGGCCGTCAAGGACGCTATACCCGAGGAGCAGCTGGGATACAGGAATCAAACCCTTTACGATGAGAAGCCCGTAAATCCACCGAAGGTTGAGTATCCCAAGGCTCCGCCGGGTGCCAGCAAACGCTTCGCGAGGGCTTACGAGAACGCTCCTCCCCAAATCCCCCACTCTGTTGAAGGCTTGGTTCCCATCAAGCCGGGCAACAACGCCTGTTTGAGCTGTCATATGCCCGAAAACGCCAAGGCGGTAGGTGCAACGCCCATGTCTAAGACCCACTATGCCCTTGACCTGTTTACCAAAGGGGGCAACAAGAAGAAGCTGAAGATAGATCCCGCAAGGTATCAGTGCGTCATGTGCCACACGCCTCAGGCCAACGCGAAGCCGGTGGTTAAGAACCTCTTCAAGCCCTACTTCAGAGACCCGCAGGCTAAGCAAAAATCTATCCTGTATCAGAAGTGGAACGAGGTGCCCGAGTACAAATGAACAGAAGACAGCTGCTTACCGGTTTCGTAAAGGGCAAAGAGCGGAGCTTTATCAGACCCCCTTACACCTCTGCCCAGACCGACTTTTCGTCCTGTAAGGAGTGCGATGCGCCTTGCGTGGAAGTTTGCGAGGAGGGGGTGCTTTTCAGGGACGGAGAGGGCGTCCCGGCCCTCTCCTTTGAAAAAAGGGGGTGTTCCTACTGCGGCAAGTGTCTTGAGGCCTGTCCCCACGGGGTAATATCCGAGAGTTCCCAGACCATAAGAGCCAAGGTGCAGATAGACCCCCAAAGGTGCAGCGCTTGGAATGGGGTTCTGTGTTTCTCCTGCAAAGAGCCTTGCTTAGACAATGCCATAAAGTTCAACGGACTTTACAAACCCCTCATTCTGCCCGACCGATGCACCTCTTGCGGCTTTTGCGTCTCCGTGTGTCCCACAGGTGCCATAAAGGTGGTGGTAAATGAGGACGCTTAGTCTCCTTTTGGGCCTTCTCGTGAGCCTGGTCTTCTGTGCGGACTTAGAGAAAGTCATAGAGGCTCGGGGAGCGATAACGGATATAGTTCACAGAGACGGAAAGCTTTACGTATCAACGGAACTGGGACGGGTAGAGGTCTACGACCTGCTCACGGGAAAGAGGGAGAAGGAGCTTAGGCTTCCCGATATAAAGGATTTCACCGGAGAGGACATACCCCCCAAGGTATTCTCTACGGACATCTCCCCCTCGGGGAAACTGTGGTTGATAGTTGCTCAGGGAAGCGGCGGATACAGGGAGGTTTTCTTACTCACCGCCGAAGGCGGTCTTAAGAAGATTTTGACCACCAAGAACCGCCTGATGCTCTCCGAGGGCAGGTTCGTCAGCGAAGACAAGGTAGTCCTCAGTCTCATAAGCGACGAGATAATTCTCTTTGACTTGAATAAGCTTAAGTCCCTGTACAGGGTTCAGGTGGGTATGTCTTCCCTTTCGGACATTGCCCTAAGCGAGGACAGGAGTAAGGTTGCCGTATCGGACGAGTCGGGTGTGGTAAGCTTAGTGAGCCTGAAAGATGGGAGTGTGGTAAGAAGGCTCAAAGGTGTAAACGTGGATAAGCTCTACAAGCTGGACTATAAGAGAGACACAATCATGGTGGGCGGTAGGGACAGGAGGGTGGGCATATACTACCTCAAGGAGGGCAAGAGCAGGAGGATTGATGCGGAGTTTCTGGTCTTTTCCGTGGCTATGGATCGGGAAGCGAAGTTGGGTGCATTTCCCTTTAACGAGAGCAACGATATAAAGGTTATAGAGGTAAGTTCGGGCAGGGTGCTGGAGGTGCTTAAGGGCCAAAGCTCAACGGTAAGCGTTCTGCTCCTGCTCAAAGAGAGGCTGATTGTCGGTTGCGATGACGGTAAGATTTTTGTATGGAGGTTGAAAAGATGAACATATCGGGACTTGTCGTAAGAACCAATCCCAAGTATTTAGAGGAGGTCATAAAGAGCCTTGAGGAGTCGGGCATGTGCGATGTCCACTTCCACGACGAAAAGGGCAGGATTATAGTTACCATAGAGGCTGAAACTACCGACGAGGAGATATACAAGACCAAAGCCTTGATGGCACTTCCCCACGTTCTATCTGTGGACCTGGTCTATACCTACAGCGAGGAGTTGGAACAGGCGGGCGACATGTTCAGTCCTGAGGAGGTGCCCAAGATTCTTCAGGACGAGAACGTGCGCGCCGAGGACATCGTATATCACGGCGACGTAAAGAGAAGGATATAAATCCTTAGGGAAAAATTTGCGTCTAATCCTCTACCTTTTTAAAGGGGAGATACAGACGCACCCCGAAAGGGTTGAATTTTCCGAAAGAGCCTTGTGAATTAATCTGTGAGAGCCGATAACCAAGGTTATCGGGTTCACCCACCTGACGGGTGGTAGGGGTGGACCGCCCTGAACTGAAGCCCGTGGAGAGGGAATATCCTTCTGCGAAGTGGGAAGCTCTCCACTCGGAGTGGAGAGAGGAGGTCACCGGAGCATATAGCCGCGTCCCCTGAAGGTCTCTATACTGCCTTCGGGCAGGACTCTCCTAAGCTCCTTTATGTAAGCTCTTACCACCTCCTCTCCCACCGCCTTGTCGTCCCAGACGTAGTTGAGAATCCTCTCCGTAGATACCACCTTTCCTCGGTGTTTGAGCAGAAACTCTAAGAGGTTCCAGCCGTTTTTTGATAGCTTCAGCTCTTTATCTCCCCTGTAGATGCGCTTGGAGTCTAAATCCACTATCACGTCGCCTATTCTCTCTTTTCTCACTCTCCCATATCTTGATGTCAACGCTTTGAGCCGAAGAAGCAGCTCCTTGGGTTCAAAGGGCTTTGTAAGGTAGTCGTCTGCTCCTAAGTTGAAGCATACCTCTTTATCTCTTAAAGAGTTCTTAGCGGTAAGTATGAGAACCGGCATATCGGGGCGCTCCTCTTTTATCACCTTCAAAATGTCCTCTCCCCTTCCGAACTTAAGTATAAGGTCAAGAACGACCACATCGCAGCTGTCCAACAGAACCGGAGAAAACTCTCTATCGTCCGAAATCCACTTGACCTCTATGCCGCTCAGTTCCAGATAGTCTCTCAGGCTCTCCCCCAAAAGCTCGTCGTCCTCTATAAGCAAGACCTTCATGAAGCAAACTCCTATTGATAAAATCTGGACATGCGCATATTCTTATAAATTACCCCACTTTAAGGAGGCCGGAATGGTTGAGCTTTCCATAAATGAAGAGGAACAACTGAGCGTGCAGGAGATAGAGAGGCTCCAGAGGGAGGTTAAGAGGCTCGCAGAAGAGAAGAACGCCGTGATTCTTGCCCACTACTACCAGAGGCCTGAGGTTCAGGATATAGCGGACTTCGTGGGCGACTCCCTTGAGCTATCACGCAAGGCGGCCAGCACGGACGCAGACATAATCGTGTTCTGCGGTGTAAGGTTCATGTGTGAGACGGCCAAGATACTCAGTCCCCACAAGAAGGTTCTGCACCCCAACCCTGAGTCGGGCTGTCCCATGGCGGATATGATAAACGCCTCCCAGGTCAGGAAGCTCAGAGAGGAGCACCCCGATGCGGAGCTGGTGGCTTACATAAATACCACCGCGGAGGTTAAGGCCGAGATAGACCTGTGCGTCACCTCGGCGAACGCACCCAAAGTTATAAAGAAGCTGAAGGCAAAAAAGATAGTCTTTATGCCCGACCAAGCCCTCGGCCAATGGGTAGCCCGCCAGGTGCCCGAGAAGGAGTTCGTCCTCTGGAAGGGCTTTTGTCCGCCCCACTTTGAGTTCACGGCGCGTGAGGTTGAGAAGCTTAAAGAACGCTATCCTGAGGCTAAGGTGGCCGTTCACCCGGAATGCCACCCCAAGGTTATAGACATCGCAGACTTTGTAGGTTCCACCTCCCAGATAATAAGGTATGCCACGAGCGTTGAGGCGGATAAGGTGATAGTAATCACGGAGGTAGGTCTAAAGCACACCCTTATGAAGAAGAACCCCAACAAGGAGTACATCTTTCCGGAGTCCATGAACTACTGCGGGACGGTTTACTGCTGCACCATGAAGGGTATAACCCTACCCAAGCTCTACAAAACCATAAAGGAGGAGATAAACGAGGTGGAGTTGCCATCGGATATAATAGAGAGGGCGAGAAGACCCATAGAGCGCATGTTGGAGCTAAGTTGACCGCTCTCGGAGGTAAGGCTATGAGAAAAGTCCTCCTGTCCATAATGCTGGGAGCATCGCTCACTTTAGCCAAACCCGTTCTTGACAGCTTTGAGGGTGTTAAGAAGTTCCCCTTTATAACCTACAGGGACGTGTGGACGGGAACACCGGCTCAGGCTAAGGACGTTTCCGTTCCCAACGTCGTGGTGGTCTATGGGAAAGAGGAATCCAACAACGTGGTGGCGAAGGCCGGTAGCGTGGCCTTTTTCTTAGGTCAGTGGGTCAGCAGTGTCGGACTCACGCCCAAGATGGTCAAGGAAGGCAAACTCCCCAAGCTCCTCGTGTCCGACAAAGAGCTGAGCAGCGTTAAAGGAAAGAACCTAATCGTGGTGGGAATCAAGAATAAAGTAGTTGAAGAGTTGAAGCTCAAATTTGATAAGCCCACCCTGAAGGTGGTGAACTACGCGGGGGCCAAGGCCCTGATAGTGGGAGGAAAGAACGAGAAGCAGGTTATTGAGGCGGCATCCTTTTTGGCAAACAGAGTTATAGGTTTCAAGGCGGGAGCGTACAGAACCTTTTTCAGCTTCGTGAAATTGCGCGGCCTTATAGAGAAGGGGCAGTTTGATGCCGCGGTAAGGCTCATAGAGGACCCAGACGGACTCTCGGCTTGCGGCAGAAATATGTCTTTGGCGGCACCCATGATGGCCAAGTTCAAGCCCGAGGTAAAGAAGGTGGTCAAGAGGCGAAACGCCATAATGTACAAAGAACTCAAAGAAGCTCTCAAAAAGGGAAACAAAGAGAAGGCCGTGGCTCTCTGGAAGGAAGCCATGTTCGCCTGCTACAGGTGCCATCAAGGCATAGGAATACCTAAGCTGAGGAAGTTCAAGCCTTCGGAGCTAATACATTCCAAACATCAGAGGATAGCCGCCAGCTTCGGTCTCGTGAAAAAGGGAGGGAAGGACTGCTCCGCATGTCATACCGGGAAGACCCAGCACGTAGGATATTGAGAATCTATCTGGTAGGCTTTATGTGCAGCGGCAAAAGCAGTTTAGCCCGGCGTCTCGCCGAGCATCTGGGGTGGAAGTTTATAGACCTTGACGAGGAGGTCATGGTAAGGGAAAGAATGACCATACCCGAGATATTCCAAGAGAAAGGGGAAGACTACTTCCGGGAGGTTGAGTTCAGAACCCTGCAGGAGGTATCAACCCTTCAGGACATAGTCATAGCTACCGGAGGAGGCTTAGGTGCCAACTACAGAGCCATGGAATACATGAAATCCAGAGGCAAGGTGGTGTGGATAGATGTGGACTTTGAAGAATTTTTAAGGAGGTGTGGTAAGGATAAGAACAGACCTCTGCTTCGCAGAGGTGAAGAGGAACTTAAGGCCCTCTTTGAGTCAAGGAAGGCCATTTACGCTAACGCTCACGTGAAGGTAAAGAGTCGGGAAAGTAAGGAAGAGACTTTGAAGGATATAATTAGAGCCCTCGGCCTTCAAACCGAGGGCGATATCGGGAATTAAATCAGGGATTTGACTTTGTCCATAACCTCGTCGTAGTTGGGCTCTTGGGTTATCTCGGGCACCAATTGCTTGTAGGCCACCTTTCCTTCGGCGTCTACAACGAAAACGGCTCTGGCCAGAATTCCCTTCAGGGCACCCTCTCCGATAAGCACTCCGAACTTCTCCATGTCCCTGTATCTGAAGTCGGAGGCCACGGTGACATTTCCTATACTGAAGCTCTCACAGAATCTCTTCTCGGCAAAGGGCAAGTCCATAGACACCACGGTGACGTCAACCTTATCTCCGAGGTCTGCCACCATCTCGTTGAACTTCTTCGTTTCCGTCTCGCACACGGGAGTGTCAAGGGAGGGAACCGTTATTATGAGCTGAACCTTGCCTTTGGCACCGCCTATCCTCTTCTCTTCCAAGTCTTTGGTAACCACGACCGCTTCGGGAGCATCGTCCCCTACGCTCAAGCTGGGCCCAACCAGACTTACTGTATTACCCTTAAGAGTTACAGTTTCCGCCATCTTGATACCTCCTTTTATAGTGTTCTTTAATTTTCAATTGATAAATTTTATCAACCTGTCTGCACCGTGAAAATGTCCATTATCATATATTAAGCTATGGAAAGCTTCCTTCAGCTCGTATCCAGATTTGAAGAGCATATCAATTACCTGATCTTGGGTCTGCCCCTTTACAGAATAGCTCTGGCAGTAATAATCTTCCTCTTCTTCATATTCTTGAGGAAGCTGTTTGTCCTAATAGTGGTGAGCTTCATCAAGAAGCTTACCCAAAAGACCGCCACAGAGATAGATGACCTATTCCTTGAAGCTCTTAAAAGGCCGGTGAGCTACCTCTTTGTAGCCGTAGGTATATCTCTGGCACTCTACTTTCTTGGTGTAGAGAAGGGATTTATCGTTAGGCTATTCAGGAGCTTCTTGATTCTGGCCGTCTTCTGGACTTCCTACAACCTTATTGTGGTCTTTGAACCTCTGATTTACAGGTTTGCCGAAAAGTTTGGCAGAGACTTCGCCAAAGAGGTAGGGAGCTTTCTGATTAAGCTGGCAAAGGCCTTCGTCCTCGTAGTGGGAGTGGTGGCCATACTGCAGGAGTGGGGTATAAACGTCAGCACGCTGATAGCCTCTTTGGGTGTGGGAGGTCTTGCGGTCGCCTTGGCCGCCAAGGATACCGCAGCAAACCTCTTTGGGGGTCTGACCATACTTGCGGATAAGTCTCTGGGTATAGGTGATTGGATAAAGGTTAACGACGTTGAGGGCATAGTTGAGGACATAGGTATGAGAACTACAAAGGTCAGAACCTTTGAGAAGAGCCTGATAACCGTCCCCAATCAGGTCTTTGCCAACAATCCCGTGGAGAACTTCTCCAGAAGGGGCGTTAGAAGGATAAAGATGTATATAGGTCTCACTTACGACACCTCTTCGGAACAGATGAAGGGTATCCTCAAAGATATAAGGGACATGCTACACAACCACCCGGGTATCGCAAAGGATCAGCTCATAATGGTCTTCTTTGAGAAGTTCGGAGACAGCTCCCTTGACGTGTTCATATACTGCTTTACCAACACTGCCAACTGGGCTAAATACCTTGAGATACGTGAGGACGTGAACCTGAAAATCATGGAAATCGTAGAGAGGCACGGCTCTTCCTTCGCCTTCCCCAGCAGGTCTATATACGTGGAGAAGATGCCCGACGCAGAAAGATGAAGCTGTCCGCGGTAATACTTACCAAGAACGAGGAAAGGAACATAGAAAGATGCATAAGGAGCGTCCTGAGTATAAGCGACGAGGTGATAGTGGTTGATTCCGGCTCTACCGACAGAACCCTTCAGATAGCTCGGTCCTTAGGTGCCCGCGTGGCCGTAAGGGAGTGGGAGGGCTACGTCAAGCAGAAGAACTACGCGGTTAGCCTGGCACGGGGGGAGTGGGTGCTGTCTTTGGACGCCGACGAGGAGCTGACGAGGGAGCTTGCCCGGGAGATAGAGCGGACACTGAGCAAACCCGCTTACGATTGCTATCTGCTCAACAGACAGACCTACTTTCTGGGAAAGTTCCTTGAGCACGGCTGGTTTCCGGAGTGGAGGCTTAGACTCTTCAGAAGGGGTAAAGGTGTGTTCGTGGACGAAGGGCACGACGTGTGCAGGTGCGATGGCAGCGTAGGAAAGATAAAAAAGGGCGTCATACACCACTACTCCTTTGAGAGCCTTGAGGAACACTTTGCAAAGAACATAAGGTACGCACGCATGGTATCGGAACTTTTATACAAAAGGGGCAAAAGGCCCGGCTACCTTAACCTCCTGCTCAACCCCACGTGGCACTTCATAAAGGTCTTCTTCATAAAGAGAGCCTTTCTTGAGGGTCGTAGAGGTCTAATCGTATCCGCCTCGGGAGCCTTTTACACCTTCATGAAGTACGCCTTCCTGCTGGAGATGCACCTTAAGGAGCGTTTCGGGAAGAAAGTATGGGAAAGAGAGTAAGTTCCTTCCTCTTGCTTTTCCTAATTCTCGGAGCGGCCGTATCCATGCTGCCCAACCTCGGAAGCTACGAGTTCCGAATGGAAGAGTCCAGGAGGGTTCTCATAGCTTGGGAGATGGTAAAGAGGGGGGAGTTTTTACAACCCTACTTTTTGGGAGAACCTTACTTCAATAAGCCTCCTCTGTTTAACTGGCTCATACTGCTCTCATCAAGCCTGCTGGGCTGGGGAGAGTTGTCTCTGAGGCTCATCTCATTAAGCTTTTCCTGTCTCTCGGCTCTTACCGTCTGTATGTTCGCCTACTACCTTCTGAAAGATGCCAAACTCGCTCTGCTGGCCGGATTAACCTACTTAACCTTTTCCGACATTCTCTTTTGGTACGGCTGGCTCGGCGAGATAGATGCCGCCTTTACCTTCTTTATTCTTCTGGGAACCGTATCTTTGTATCTGAGCTTCTATAAGAGTACGTTCCTTTTTTGGTTCGCGGGTCTATTCACGGCCGGAGCCTTTCTCCTCAAAGGTCTGCCTGCCTACGGCTTCTATCTGATTACATTCCTTGCCTTTCTCCTGCACTCAAAAAGGTACGAAGTTCTAAAATCCGTTCATAGCTGGGGCGGAGCGCTACTTTCTCTCTTGCTTCCCCTAACGTGGCTTCTCCTGACCCATTATCCGGAAGAGTTTGCTAAGAGGCTCTTTCTGGAGAGCTCCGCAAGGGTTGAGGGTTCTTTCAACCTGTGGAAGCTTATCTGGCACCTGATAGCCTACCCACTGCTCAACCTCAAGCAGACACTACCCGCCAGCGTGGTGCTTATCGTGATACTGCTCAAAGATAGGAGGCTCCCCACCTTACCGAGGGAGCTGAATCCCATTTTACTGAGCCTCGCTCTCAATTACCTACCTTACCTTTTTGCCGCGGGCAGCAGGGGAAGGTACATACTACCCCTGTTTCCCTTAACGGCCCTGTCTCTATCTCCCTTAGTGGTGCAAAAGGAACGTGCGTATAAGCTATTCTTAGGGTTGGCATCTGTCTTCATCTTGACACGGCTTATCTTCGGCTTCTCTTTGACCCTTATAGACGAGAAGAGGGGTTCTGCCAAAGAGGCGGCCACCCGGATAGTTCAGCTTTACGGAGATAAGAGAATTGCCTGCGATTGTGAAGAGGTAAAGTCCCTTTGCCTTTACGTGAGCCTTATCGGAGACAAGTATCTTAGGAAATCCAGATACGAGGAGAGATGGGAGGTTAATATACTCTGCACGGAAGGCACTGCAGAGGGCAGGCTGCTTGAGAGCTTCAGGCTATTCGGGAAGGAGGTAAAGCTCGTGGGAAGATGGTGAAGCTGGTTTATACCCTCGTGGTCTCCTCTTTTCTGTCCTTGACGGCCTTTGAGATTCTCTGCGGTATTTCGTTGATACGTGTGTTTTGGAAAGCCAAGATGCTACTGAGCAGAGGCCTACCGGAGCTGGGGCTGGTCGTTTACGGCTTTTCCACCCTCGCGGGAACCTTTGCCTTCAACCCCCAAGCCTCCGCTAAGGCCCTTGAGCAGGCGCTGCTTCCCCTCGCCGGCATCTTAGGCAAGGAAGTAAACCCTTCGCAAGATGTGTTCAAAGGGATAAACCTTACAATCTTCGTTCTGGGCAACGTGAGCCTTCTTGTAGCTCTGATTAGATACTTTACTCAAGGAGAGTTCAAGCCGATATGGGGAGGTCCCTTTGAAGCGGGTTTTCTGTCCTCTTTGCTCGCTCTGAGCTGCTTCGTTTACGCTGTGATTTACAAGGAGAAAAAAAAACTGCTCATTGCCTTCTTTGCTGCCGGCACGGCCTACGCCTTCCTGACCCTCATAATATCAAAGCGCTCTCCGCTCCTTGCTCTAATCCTATGTTTGGGACTTCTGGTGTTCGTGCTCAGGAGTTTCATAAACCTACGGCTGGTTTTCGTAGGCTCCGCGGCGCTCCTGCTCGCGGTCGGGGTCGGCTTTATGTATATGAAGGACAGAGATGAGAGGTTCCAAAGGCTCTACGAGGTCATCACCTTGAAAAGTTCGCCGGATAGAGACACCATGAACAGGATACTCAGCAACAGAGTGTATCTCTTTGAAAGGGGGCTTGAGGTGGTAAAGGAAGATTGGAAGGAGGGCAGAGTTATGAACCTGCTGGTAGGACACGGTGTCAGACCCGGCTTCGGCCTGAACCTTAAGAGGGGAGACCATAGAGAAGGCTCTTACGAATCCTTTGTCTTCTTCAGCGAGTTTATAGAGCGAGGTCTGATAGGACTTCTGGGGATACTCGTGATTTACGTATCCTTTTTCAAAACCCTTTTCGGGCTCAGGCTACAAAAAAGAGAGCAGCTGGTGGCCATTCCTTCCCTATTCCTCCTGGGTCTTCACTTAACTGCTTCCCTCTTTACCTACTTCTGGGACGCACTGCTTCCCTTGCACCTGCTTACCTTCTTTATGGCCAGGAAGTTCTACAGAGTCAAATCTTAGACTCCCATCTCCTTTTCCCTGACCCTCGGGTCTATCCATGCCAGCAGCAGGTCCGCTATCAGATTGCCCACTATTAGCATTATGGTTCCTATATAAAGCCCTCCCATCACGAGAAATAGGTCCTGGGAGAGAACGGCGTCCAGCATAAGGGCTCCCATGCCCGGCCAACCCACTATTATCTCTATTAAAGCGGCACCGGAAATCAGAGCGGCAATTTCGTAGCCTATCAACGTGGTAAAGGGATTCATGGCATTCTTAAGAACGTGCTTGAGCAAGGTGGTATTGGACACCCCTTTAGCTCTCAGCATGAGCACCATGGGACTGTGGAGCACCTCAAGAACCGAGCTTCTAACGAGCCTCGTGAGTCCGGCGAGGGATACCAAGGCTATGGTCATCGCCGGGATAAAGAGGTGATGCAGCAAATCCAGCACCTTTTCCGGTAAGGATAGCTCGTGGAAGTTTGGACTCTGAACTCCACCTATGGGAAACCAGCCGGTCTTTGAGGCCAGAAACAGGAACAAGAAAGCCAAGAAGAAGCTGGGAATTGACATAAAAGAGTAGGAAAAGGCTTTAATCAGCCTATCTATATGGCTACCCTCTTTGAAAGCGGCTAAGGTTCCCAGAGGCACGGCCATAACCCAGGACAGAAGGGCTGAACTCACAGAAAGCAGCAGGGTGTTGGGAAGCCTCTCCTTTATCAACTCCAGCACCGGGGTGTGATACTGGAAGGAGTATCCCAGGTCAAAGAGCAGAGCCGACTTCAGCCACCTTAGGTACTGAACTAAAAGCGGCTGATCTAAGCCGTAGAGCCTCTTGAGGCGGTCTATGGTCTCGGGAGAAATCTGCGGGTTGAGCCTGAGCTGGTCTAAGAAGTCCCCGGGAGCGAGCTTGATTATCACAAAGGATATGAAGGTGACTCCAAGGAGGGTGGGCAGGGCTTGGAGTAGCCTTACCAAAAGAAACCTGAGCATTCAAAAGTAGTTGGCTATAAAGTGCCGCGTGCTCTCAAAGTATCTCTCTATCTCGGAAGCGTGCTTCTCTTTTACGTATCTAACGAGCCTGTAATCGTCCCAGTAGCCCACTATGGGTATCCAGTCGGGGATACGGTCTTTCGTATCAATAAAGTACCACAGAGCCGCCATAAAGTCTTCTCTGGCCTTCCTATCTAAATCAAACTCCTCGTCCGTGAGTATTCTATACAGGAGCTTGACGTCAAGAATCAGATTCCTAACGTATTCCATCGTGGGAGAGATTCCCTCTATCTTTTCCTGGAAGGCGGACTTGAGGCTTTCTATATCCGAATGTTGGTAATTTCTGAACTTTTCCAGAGAGCTTTCCCACTTGTCGCTCATGGGAGTAATTATACCCATTTTCGGGCCTAAATTAATACTTAAGGAGACCGACGGCACTTGGAGTAAAATAGGCAGCAAGGAGGGTATAGGCATGAAGAGGCTCAGCGTTTTGGTTCTTTTAATTTTCCTTACCCTTGCGGGTGTCAAAGCTCAAGATAAGGACGCCCTTTCAACCCCTCTCACGAAAAAGGTTGACGGCTACTATGTGAGCATAGGTGTGGTGGAGATAGCTCAGCTCAAAGACAGCTTCCCCAGAGCTTACAGGCTTTTGGTGAAACACCACGGCAAACCCGCAGCTTCCGATACCCACCACGTTGCGGTAAGTATATGGAGACAGGAAGGAAAAGAGTTCAGGTACCTCTCCGACTTTGATGTGGAAGCGGAGGTTCGCTCCCAACTCATGAGGGCGGAAAGGAAGAAGCTGGGCAGGTATCCCCACCAGTACGGAGACAACTACGGAGCCTGGTTCAACATGTCCGACAAGGGACTCTACCACATAAGTGTGATAATAAAGGACGGCGGCAGGGAAAAGAAGGTTGACTTTGATTACCTGATTCAGTAGGAGGCTCTCGGCTTGAGGATAGCGGTAGGTTCAGACCACGCAGGGTTGAGGTTAAAGAGCGTAATCGTTGAGTTTTTGAAGAGAAAGGGACACGAGGTAAGAGACTTAGGCACTCACTCGGAGGAGTCCACCCACTATCCCATCTTCGCCAAAGAGGTATGCCTCGCATTGCAGAACTCGGAAGTTGACAGAGGAGTGCTCATCTGCGGAACCGGCATAGGCATGTGCATAACGGCCAACAAGTTTGAGGGAATAAGGGCGGCGCTGTGCCTAAATGAGTATATGGCGAGAATGAGCCGGCTGCACAACGACTCCAACGTGCTGTGCCTCGGGGACAGGGTCGTGGGGCAGGAGCTGGCTCTCTCCATACTTGATGTGTGGCTCAACACTCCCTTTGAAGGGGGAAGGCACGAGGTAAGGGTAAAACTCATAAGGGACATAGAGAAGGAAGCGTGTCAACCCGATGGATAGGTTCAGGAGGCTGTATCCGGACCCCATAACCTTAGGCCTTCTCGTGCTTATCTTTCTCATAGGTGAGATAACCATTCTGAGCATAAAGGTCTTCCCCTACCTCTTTGAAGGGCTCTCCTGGAGCAATCTAAAGAGACCCCTGATGCACGCTCTGTCCTTCTTGGTGGGTATTTTCTTGGCCGGCTTTGTGTCTCACAACTTCAATTACAGGAAGCTGAACAACAAAAACCTCATATACACCCTCGTAGCCTTTTCACTGGTGTCCTTGGTGCTCGTCATCGGCAAAAAGCTTATCTTCCACATGCAGGTGAACAGATGGCTCCTGGGAACGAGCCTGCAGCCCTCCGAGCTGTCAAAGCTAATACTGGTGGTGTTCATAGCCTACTACATATCCAAGAAGGGTCTCATTGACAGGTATTCCTACCTGATGTGGGTAGCCTTCATAGTGATGCTGCACTCTCTTTTGCTGTTCCTGCAGCCGGACAAGGGAATGGCGATTTTCATCTTGGTCAGCTCCTTCATACTGATATGGTTCGGGGGCGTGTCTCCGAGGATATACATTTCCGTAGGTGCGCTCTTTGCTTTGCTGAGCGTCTTCATGCTCCAGTTCGGAGGCGGATACTTAGAGAGGCGCTTCCAGGCGTGGAAGAACCCCCTTCAGGACCCCTACGACAGCGGCTACCATATACTCCAGTCCTTGCTCTCCTTCATAAACGGCGGGCTCTTTGGCATGGGTCCCGGCTTCGGATTCCAGAAGCTGGGCTACCTGACCCAAGCCGACACCGATTACATACTGGCCATAATAGGTGAGGAGATGGGTTTTATCGGTGTTCTGTTTCTCTCCTTCCTATACTTTCTGCTGGTGTCAAGGCTACTTTACATATCCACGAGGGTTCTTGATACCTTCGGGAAGATAATCGTGGTGGGGGTGGTGGTAAACATACTCCTATCTGTATTGGTGAACTACTACATGGCCACCAATATACTCCCACCCAAGGGCATACCTTTGCCCTTCGTAAGCTACGGTGTTAGCAATATGGTGGCCAACATGCTGGGCTTGGGACTGGTGGGTTCCATATACAGAAGACAGATAACCTACGACATTGATAGAATGTAAAGATTATGAAGGTAGAAGACCTAAGAAACTCCGCTTGGATGCTCAACGATAGACTCAGATACTTGGCCAAGAGGGGAGACATACTGAGCGAGGAGTATGAGGGTAGGGTAAGAGAAATCATAAAGCGGGTTAAGGAAAGGGGAGATAGAGCCGTCATAGACTACACCCTTGAGTTTGACGGTGTAGAGCTTACTCCCGAGAGTATGGAGATAACTTACGAGGAGATGGAGAGCGCCTATGAAGAGATAGATGACGATGTTAGGGAGGCTCTTGAGATAGCGGAGGATAGAATCAGAACGTTCCACGAAAAGCAGTTGGAAAACTCCTTTTTCAAGGAGGAAGAAGGCGCACTTTTGGGTCAAAAGGTGGTCCCGCTGGAGAGGGTAGGAATATACGTGCCCGGCGGTAAGGCCGCTTATCCTTCAACCGTTCTTATGAACGCTATCCCTGCGGTGGTTGCGGGTGTAAAAGAGATAATTATGGTATCTCCAAAGCCCAATATCTACACCCTCGCAGCGGCCTACATAGCGGGAATAGATAGGGTTTTCCAGATAGGGGGTGCTCAAGCGGTAGCCGCTCTGGCCTTCGGAACCCAAACGGTACCCAAGGTGGACAAGATAGTGGGACCGGGCAACATATACGTGGCCTTGGCCAAAAAGCTCCTGTTCGGCGTTGTGGATATAGACATGATAGCGGGGCCCTCCGAGATACTGGTCATAGCGGACGACACCGCCAACCCCACGTGGGTGGCTGCTGACCTTCTCTCCCAAGCGGAGCACGACGAGCTGGCCGCGGCAATACTGATAACCCCTTCCGAGAAACTGGCCCGCAAGGTCTCGGACGAGATACGCAGACTGCTGTCGGTTCTCCACAGGAGAGATATAGCCAAGACCTCGGTAGAGAGGTTCGGAACCATATTCCTCGTGGAGGACACCTATCACGCCTGTGAGGTCGCAAACCATATAGCTCCGGAGCACCTTGAGGTTATAACCCAAGACCCCTTTGAGCTTCTTCCATACATAAAACACGCGGGAGCGATATTCCTCGGAAAGTATGCAACGGAACCCCTCGGGGATTACATACTCGGGCCCAACCACACGCTACCTACTGGCGGGACGGCACGCTTTTTCTCTCCCTTGGGAGTCTACGATTTCGTAAAGAGGAGCTCGGTAATATACGTCTCAAGGGAAGCCTTTGATAGGCTGGCGGACTTGGCCTACTTTTTGGCCAATGCGGAAGGACTTGAGGCTCACGGTCTCGCCGTAAAGGTGAGACTTGAAGAATGAAGGTTTTTCTTCTACTCCTGATTCTCTTATCCGCCTGCGCTTACAGGGAAACGTGTCCCAAGGATTACCCAGAGCTTGCGGTATCTATCCCTGAGGAGTTCAAACTCTACGGATACATCGGTTCCGTCTATGGAAAGAGACCCTTCCTGCTGATAAAGAGGGGACAGGAGTACGCTCTAAAGGTAGGTGGAGCAGGGGAGGTTTACCTCTCTTCCGAGGAGGTGTGCTACGGGGACGAGTGTTTTAAGCTCCCCCTGCCGGTTGAACACTTGATTTTCGGCAGGCTCTTAGAGGGAGATGAGAGGGTCGTGTGCAGAGACGGTTTTAGAGTATTTACGAAGAAATCGGGAAACATCAAGAAAGAGGTGGTATATCGGGAAAACCTGCCGGTCAGCCTTACGCTCAAGGGAGATTACGAAATTAAGGCCTTCCTTAGTAGCTACGATGAGAAGGGCTTTTTTAAGAGGGTTTTATTAAAGATTAACGACCAAAAGCTTGAACTCTTCATTGAAGAGCTTGAGATTCCGCAAGGATAAAGGGAGGCGTATTTTAAGGCACGGTATTACAATAGTGGCTTAGCGATATGTCGTTGAGACATGAAGGCTAAAACCTTTGAGGAGCTTGGGAAATCATCTCTCACCGTATCGGTAGCTTGGATAGTGTTCGGTGTAGTGCAGCCCATTCTTTCTGAGAGGCTTTCTATTCAGATAGCTCTTATAGCCTTTGCCGGCTTTTTGATTTTCCTTTCCCTTGGGATTATTTTATTAGAGAGGTTGGGCGATGACGAAAGATGAGCTTATCTACTACGCTATCCTCTTGATAGGGCCTGCTCTCGTCTTCCTCAGCATTATCCTATTCACAAAGCCTGAACCTAAAGAGAAGGAAAGCCGGTAAGAGAGATACCTATTGCCTAAAACCCCACCGACCGGCTGACGAAGTCTCGGACGAAGGGTAGGGAGGTTCACCTATAACTCAAACTTTCAAAAGCTGTAGCTCAGACTCAAGTAAAGGCTCCTGCCGGGTTCTGGGACCTTAACACCGCTGGAGAAGGGGTCTCTCAGATAGGAAAGGTGTTCGTAGTAGAACTTGTCCAGTAGGTTCTCCACCCCGGCGGTAATTCTAATACCTTTGTAGCTACCTCCGGCTTTGAGGTTTATAACCCCGTATCCGGAGGTCTTCCCTTCTCCCAAGTCGCTGTCCACGTTGCTTTGGCTTGCACTGAGTACGCCTTCCACCTGGAAGAAGAACCTGCCGTTGTCGTATCTCAGGGACATATCGGCTCTTAGCGGCGGTATCTCAGCCAAATCCTTGTCTTTTATGCCGAGATGCGCTTTTAAGTTTTTGGTTCCCCTTACGTACGAGAGGCTTCCCAAAAGGAAGAGGGTATCCGTTATGGCGTAGCTTCCCTTTAGCTCACCTCCCAAAATTCTGGCGTTAACGTTGGCGTAAGAGCGGGCGTAGGTATTGGCGTCCATCATGGAGCTTATCCTAACCGTAGCCTCCTGTTTGTATAGAACTATGTAATCCTTTACGCTGCTGTAAAAGAGTTCCGCCTTTACATTTAACCTTCCCGAGCTCCATTCCACTCCTACGTCAATCTCTCTGTTCTTGGAGGGCTTCAGCTTAGGGTTTCCTACCCAATCGCCCAGTTTCTTTTCCAAGCTACCCATTCTGTTGAGTGCGAAGTATCTCTCTTGGGCGTCCGGAACCCTGACGGAGTAGGCGATTCCTGCAAAGAGCTTCAGGGCTTTAGAAGGCCTGTAGCTTATCTGTATGTTTCCAGAAGGGTATGTGTCCGTCTTGGAGGTGCTCTCGGTGTTGTGGTAGATGCGATACAGCCTCGTGTTTGCAAGTCCTTTGCTCGCTTTGGTTCTGGTGGTATCAAGTCTTATGCCTGCGGAGAGGGTCAGCTTGGAGGATAAAGTTCTCTTGTACTCTAAGAATATCCCGAGGTCTCTCAGGTCAACGTCGGGTATGGTGTTTTGGCTTTTGTCCATCATGGTGGTTTTGGCTTTCCAGTTCCAGTTGAAGGCCTCTATGCCCACCAATATATCTCTTTTCAAGAGAAATTCCCCCTTTAGGCCGTAGGTGTTAGTTTTCGCTCTCGTTTCCATGAAGGTGGAACTCGTTCTTTTGGAGTTGTTCATAAGGTGGTCTACACGGGAGTTGTAAAGGGAAATACGCACATTGCCCAGTTCCAGCCCCAACCTTATCCTATCCGCATCGTCCTTGGGCGAGTCCATCATGAGATACGGATAAAGAACGTCCCTTGCCCTCTGTGCCGTGTAGGATAGCTCCAGTTTTGAGTCTTTAGTTGGGGTGAAGCCTATTTTCGCCCAAGCTGTGTTTACCCTGAATGCCGTTGTGTCCTTCTCCCTGTAGTTTACATACTCGGTGAACCTTTTGCCTCTGCCGTCCCTGTAGGGCTTTGAGAACCTGTAGGAGTATCCTGCCAGAACGGAAAACCTATCGTCGGCGTAAGAGACCCTCGCCGATGGATTGAAGTAAGAGAAGGAGCCCGTAGATAGATTAAGTCTCGTGCTGAAGCCCTTAGGGGGTTCCTCCGTCCTTATGTTTACCACGCCCCCAAGACTGCCGTAATTCCTCACATCAAAGCCACCCTTTACCACCTCTATCTCCTTTACCTCGGAGAAGTCTATGTGGAAGGCGGGAGGATCCATTCTGTTAGGACAGGCCGCATAAATTCTGACACCGTCGAACAGGAGGTTTATATTGGCTCTCTGAAAGCCTCTTATGACCACGTCGTTGGCTATACTTCCCTTTCTCAGTTTCCAGACTCCCGCCATGCGGGATAGGGCTTCACCCGGGTCCTTGGCAAAGCTCTCCATAACGTCCATGGGCGTCAGCAACTCCCTCTTGGCCTTGATTTCCACCTCTTGCAGGGTTATTTGTGAAAAGCTCACAGAGGCAAACAGAACCGTCAACAGAACCGAGCGGGTCATACCACACCTCCTTGTTAATTTTCCGTTAACTTTAACATTAAATTAACGTGAATTTTATCATAAAATTAACAGTATGGAAGGGATAAAGGAGGCGGTGGATTACGGAGTGATTGGGGTTCTGCTCTTTATGAGCTTCCTGTCTTTTAGCGTAGCGGTTGAGAGATGGATTTCTATATCAAGGCTCAAGGAGTCGGAGTTCACCTCAAGACAGGAGCTTGAGGTGGAGCTGACCAAGGGACTGCACCTTATAGCTACGGTAGGCTCTAACGCACCTTACGTCGGTCTCTTGGGCACCGTGCTGGGAATAATGCTCACCTTCTACACCGTAGGGGATAAGGGAATGCTTGATACGAAGGAGGTCATGATGGGGCTCGCCTTGGCGCTGAAGGCTACGGCAGCGGGGCTTTTAGTGGCGATACCTTCAACCGTTCTATACAACCTCCTTCTCAGGAAGGTTAGGGTAAAGCTTGCACTGTGGGAGAGCAGGAATGCAGGACAGGGAGTTTGATTACATAAACGTAATTCCTCTGGTGGACATAATGTTGGTCTTGCTCACCATAGTTTTAACGACCGCCACCTTTATGGCAAAGGGTGATATACCGGTTAGTCTTCCGGAGGTCAAGCACGCCGAGGCCTCTTCCCAAAACTTCGTTCTGAAGGTCAGTATAGACAAGGAGGGCAGGCTCTTTTTGGGCTCTAAGCCTACCGACCTGGAAGCCTTGGAGAGGGTTCTATCGGATAGGGATAAGAACACTCCGGTTGAGATATGGAGCGATGCCAAAGCAAAGGTAGAGACCTTGACGCAGGTTTTGGGACTTTTGAACAGGCTGGGCTTTAGGAACGTATCCCTCGCGGTGGTGAGAGATGTGGGTTAGGCCGTTAGCTTTGACGGTGTCTTTCGTAGTTCACTTGGCGGCAGCTTTTCTCCTTTATGCCTTGTCCCTGCCTTCTGGAAAAGCCGACGAGAGGGTCAAGGTATCCCTTAAATACGTGAAGGTTATAAACAAAGAGCCTAAACCTGCAGAGAAACCTAAAGCTGAGATTAGAAGGAAGCCAACCGAGAGGAAGATTAAGAAAAAGCTTGTTAAGAAACCCAGAAGAAAGCTCAAAAGAGCCGTCTCAAAGAGAAAGCTTAAACCCAAGCCGGTAAAGAGAGCCTCTTATAATCCCAAAAAAGAGAAGAAGAGACTCCCATCAATTGACTCTATAAAGGCCGCAGACCTCCTTGCGGATTTCCCGAAAAGGGGAGCGGAAGATAAGAGGACGGAGCCAAATAGGGTTGTCGTGGGAAGTAATAAACCTCTCGGGAACAACAAACCGATGCATGCTCCAGAGACAGAGGATAAGCGGGAGAGGGTTGCCGAATACGGTGAGGTCTTTGAGAGAGAAAACCTTGAGAGTATCAGACAGATCGTTAGCTCTAACCTCAGGTACCCCTACGTAGCACGGCGTATGGGTTGGGAGGGAACTGTGATTCTCAGGTTTAAGCTAACTCCGAGCGGAAAGATTGAGGAGATTAGCGTTCTGAAAAGCTCCGGCTACGAGGTTCTTGACAACGAAGCTCTTGAAGCTCTAAAGGCAAGCGAGGGGAAGCTCCCCAAACCCAAAGAGGTGGTTGTGGTTGAGCTCCCGATAGTCTATAGGCTCTTTTGAACCCTTTTGCGAGTAGAATATTTCACCATGCTCAGGAAGATAGCTCTACTTACCCTCACGGTGCTCTCTTTCTCCTTCTCTTACGAGCTTTATAAGGGGGCTTTCCTGGTTGATAGAGTGCTCTTGCTTCCCTTTGTACTTGAGTACTCTTCCGTTCTGGGACTGTCTCCCCAGCAGGAGAGAAAGATTAAGGATTACGCCCTGAGGCACGAGAGAGAGATAGAAAAGAGGGCAAAGCTGGTCAGGTACTTAGAAATTGAGGCCAAGAGGCGCATGCTTGAGGGAGCTGCGCCGGAGGAGATAAAGGAGCTTTTGACCGATGTGATGCTCCTGAAAAGGGAGCTTTCCCTGAAGAACGCCGAGTGTTTAAGGTTCTTAAAAAAGACTCTCACACAGGAGCAGTTTAGAATGCTCAAAGATATAGCTCTCATAAGGTTGCTGGAGGAGTTTAAGTGAGCTTCGGAGAAGACTTTGACGTTGCAGTCGTAGGTGCGGGACACGCGGGCATAGAGGCTGCCTTGGCGAGCGCCAGAATGGGAGCCAAGACCATTCTTTTTACCCTGAATGCGGACAACATAGGGCAGATGTCCTGCAACCCTGCCATAGGGGGGATAGCCAAGGGGATAGTTGTCAGGGAAGTGGACGCTCTGGGCGGAGAGATGGGCAAAGCCATAGACAGAACGGGGATTCAGTTCAAGATGCTCAACACCAGAAAGGGCAAGGCAGTTCAATCTCCCAGAGCGCAGGCTGACAAGAAAAGATACCGGGAGTATATGAAGAAGGTCTGCGAGGAGCAGGAGAACCTCTACATAAGACAGGACGAGGTGGTGGACATAATCCTTAACTCCAAGGGGGAGGTTCAGGCACTAAAGACGAAGCTGGGAATTGAATACAGAGTCAAGGCGGTGGTGATAACCACCGGCACTTTTTTGAACGGACTCATATACATAGGCGATAAGACCTTTCCCGCGGGGAGAGCTTGGGAACCCAGAGCAGAGGGCTTGTCCGAGTTCTACAAGAGGCACGGCTTTCCCCTGCTCAGGTTCAAGACGGGAACGCCGGCACGACTGGACAAGAGAACGATAGATTTCTCCTCCCTTGAGGTTGCACCCGGAGACGACCCGCCACCCAAGTTCTCCTTTTGGACGCAGCCCGTAGGAAGCTACTGGTTTGAGGAAGGCAAACCGCAGGTGGACTGCTGGATAACCTACACCACACCCAAGACCCACGAGATAATAAGCAAGAATCTCCACAGAACGGCTCTCTACGGCGGACTCATAAAGGGCGTGGGACCCAGGTACTGTCCCTCCATAGAGGACAAGGTGGTTAAGTTTCCGGACAAGGACAGGCACACGGTATTCTTGGAACCCGAGGGGCTGGACACCATAGAGATTTACCCCAACGGGCTTTCCACATCTCTGCCGGAGGAGGTCCAGTGGGAGCTTTACCGCTCCATACCCGGACTTGAGAAGGTGGAGCTGATAAGACCCGCCTACGCCATAGAGTACGACATAGTCCCACCTACAGAACTCTACCCCACCTTGGAGACCAAGAGGATAAGGGGGCTCTTTCACGCCGGCAACTTCAACGGAACGACCGGCTACGAGGAGGCAGCGGGACAGGGGATACTTGCCGGCATCAACGCCGCTCTCAGGGCAATGGGCAGGGAACCTATATACCTGAGACGGGACGAGAGCTACATAGGAGTCATGGTTGACGACCTTACCACCAAGGGAGTTATGGAACCCTACCGCCTCTTTACTTCCCGTTCGGAAAACAGGCTCTACGTAAGGCAGGACAACGCCTTGCTGCGCTTGGGCAACTTGGGAGCACAGCTGGGACTTTTGAACGAGGAGCAGGTGAAACTTTTGAAATACGTTGAGGAGGAGATAAACCGGTGGGCGGAGTTCTACAGAAAAGAGAGAACGAGCGTTGCGGTGGGAGAGGGAACGCGCAGCTACACGATAGCCACCCTGCTGACCGCCAACTACGACCTGCAGAGGATAAAGGAGGAGCTGGGATACGAAATTCCCTCGCACCCATACGTCAGAGAAGAGGTGGAGATAACCCTGAAATACGAACCCTACATAGAGAGGGAGAGAAAGCTAAACGAACGCCTGAGAAAGCTGGAAGACATAAGAATTCCTCCGGACATAGACTACGACTCGGTAGCGGGACTGACCAACGAGGCGAGGGAGAAGCTGAAGAGGTTCAAACCCATAACCGTAGGTCAGGCGAGCAGGATAGACGGCATAACCCCGGCTACCATAACCGCTCTCCTAATCCATTTAGGAAGACTGGACTGACTCCTCAAGGGTTTGCCACAACTTCTTTAAGAATTTTTCTTTATCTAAACCCACCTCGCGAAGCGAGGTAATTCTACTCTTTAAAAGAACTTCATCAACTCCCAAAAGCTCGCTCGCTCTTTCGTAATCAAAGTCTTCATAAACGCTTCCCTGAATTAAAAAGGCTCTCCTTCCCGTTCTCATTGCGAGCGCCACCAGCTTCCTTGAACCCGCCTTTATCTCCCCGAGGCTGGGAGTGAAGAAGCACAGAGCCTTTCTGTCGTACTTACCTGCGTATTTCTCCACCTTTGCCTCCGTCCCCAGAGCCTTGAGGACACCCAAGAGCCTACTTGAAAACTTCATATACACATTCTTTGGAGAGCTTCCCCAACGCTCTTTGAAGTCCACAAGGCTGAAGGAGATGTCCCAGCCGTGCAGCAAAACTCCCCCACCGGTGGGTCTTCTGACCCACTCAATACCTTGGGGCGGCTCCTGAAACCTCCCTATGCTTACACACAGCCTATTCCACCGGTATATCCTGAAAAGGGGCCTTCCCTTTCCTCCCTCCAGCCCGCAGAAACCCTCCTCGTCCAGCCTCATATTGTCCTGCGGAGATAAAGCCGGAACTTCCGTGAACCTCTCCGCTCTCACGGACGGAGCTTCGTGTGGGGTTGGACACTCGTAGTGTCCCTTACCACAACAGGCGGGTTCACTCCACCTCTACTCCTACCTATCCCTTTGTGCAACGGGATAGCGGAGCTACTTTCCTTAAGCTTGCAAAACACCCTCAACCTTACAGGCATCCCCATAGCGCTCGTCAGGTCAAACTTACCCACCCTCTTTAGCATGTTCCTTGCCGCATTCACGTCTGCATTGAGAAGACCGAGTGAGCTTTTAAAAAGCCCTCTCTCTATTCTCGCTTCAGGAGTGTAGTTCTCTTTGTTAACTCCACAGCTTAGTGTAGAGTCCACTCCTGAAGTGTATGCCTCTGATACATACTCAACTTCTATACCGTATTCTTCCGCTTTGTATTCTAAATACTCCTTTACTTTCCCGTGTGGTAGCAAGCTCCATATCTGGTCTGCTATTGAGTTTAAATTGCTTTCCCTGTTCTTGTTCTTTACCGCATCTACTACATAGATTTTTCTAACTCCGCACTTGAGTGCAAGTTCAAGTATTAGGTTGGATACCGTGTGTGCATAGTGCCTCAGTAATCTCTTTATTTT